>CAZGYI010000001.1:0-35201 GCA_964530635.1 uncultured Gammaproteobacteria bacterium
CAATATTAGCAGCTTCATTAATAGTATTAGCTAATCTCCAAAAAATATTATAAGTAGTAGTACTGCCCACGCGGGGCGGCAACGGCCCTGAACCTATTTTAATCAACTGATCTGTGTAATATCTACCTTCGGCCTGAATTGATAATTGTGTGTTGATTTTTGTAATTATAGTATTGGATTCAGTAGCCACCGGCTGTAATTTATCCCCTACTAGCTGTTCGGCGCGAGCTTTGACACTAGTATTAAAACTATAAGGCGCCATATTATTAGGGGCTATACTAACCACTTTCATGCGAAAATTAATACTACCCTTAGACCCAGGCATTATATTAGCTAAACTAGGTATTTGCTCTTTAGTCCAAACAACCAAACCTTCTTCTGGTTTAAACGCGGCTGAGGTATCGGTTTGCCAAGATGTCCAATCCAACAACTGCGAATCTAACTTAGCTTCTAATACTAAATTAACCAAAACTATTTCTCCTTCGTTAGCATAGCGCAGTTCAAAATCTATTTGTTCCCCCCAATCAGCATAGCTTTTTAGTGCCACCTGATTGGCAGTTAATGATAAGGTTAAATGTGATTCAATCAAAGTTATTGAAATTTTCTTTTCTTCTTGAATAGTAAAAGTATTATCCTCATTAATAACGCCAATAGCTATTAAAAAATTCTGAATACCAGCATTGGCTGAAGTAGTAAATCTTCCCTTAAATTCCAATTCGCCAAAACTTTTAGCTGGTAAATCCTCTAATTTCCATAGATTTGTTTCCCCAATCACTGAATCTAATCTAGGTAAATCTAGTTCAAAACCATTGGGATTGGTTAATTTTAATGCCAAATTAGGAAGCATCGCTGTAGAAGTATTATTATACTTAACTTTTAAAACCAAATCTTGGTCAAAGGGTAATTGTGCTGGAGCCACTAAATCTACCGTCACCACTGAGGCTATTAATTCCGTGGAAAAAAATACTGTTTTGGCGAACTGCGCCCTAAAATTCTCTGGCTCATAAGTAAAAACTGCTGCTAATTTCTTAATCTCGCCAACTTCGCCAACTAACTGACCAGTTATAATTAGTTCGCCGCTACCCTTAGCCTTCACCTGCCCCAACATAAATCTAGTTTTAGCTTCATCGTCGGCTGAAAGATTAGTTTCAGTTACAGTGAAACCTTCGGGATAGCGAAAATTAACTTCTAATAAACTCAAACCAACTCCCTGATCATTATTCCAAGATAAGGTATAATTAATGATTTGCCCTGAAGGAGCATTAACAGGTCCTGCTAATTTTACCTTAACCGCTTCTTCGCCAAATTTTGTATTTTGATCACTAAAAAACACAAACCAAATTCCACCTACAATAACTAACACTAATAAAGTGGTAGTCAGCCACAACCAACCGCGTTGACGCGAGGCCTTCTTCCTTAAAATACGAAAATCCTCAGGCGGATCTTGACGATACATCTGTGCTAATTCACGTTCTGCTGCTTCAGTAGCCGATAGTGAATTTTTAGGTTTTGATAAAGTATCTAAAACAGGACGACGAGCCATATAACTATAGAATACTACGTAATAATTTTAATGTATAGAGCTGGCGACCCGCTTGACCCTGCACATAATCAATTAAAAATCCTAAAAGTTCAACCGGCAATTGACGCTGGTAAGGCGGATCAGCGCGGGTAGCCATAGTATGTAAGTAACTTAAAGCGTAGTCAGTTAACAAAAATAAACCCTTATCAGCAACGCATTTTTGATGATAAAAACTGTGTTCCTTAAAACTAAATACTACCGGTGCTGCTAACTCGCCCTGGCATTTTTGGCAACGAGTAACCTGAATAGCTAAACCGGTTATTTTTAATATCTTATAAATGAATCTGCCTAAAAAAATTCTGGCCCGTTCCCTCCAAACTAGTTCTTCTTTAGGTAAATCTTTTAACTGGCTTAAATAATATTTTAAAGATTTTAATAATTCTGGTTCGGGAGCGCCTAAAGATGTCAGCACATCGGTAATTTCTAAAAATGAAGTTCCTAAAATAGCCGTATTTAGATGATAGGGCGTTTTTAAAAATATTTTTTTTAGTTCAGCGCCAGCTAACTTATCATATTTTTTACCCGGCGCTATCTGCACTTGAACCTCACCAAAAATTACCAAATGCGGTGCTAATTTGGATAAAATTTTGCGCGAACTAGTAGCCACTGCTTCCACCTTACCCCGCCGTTCAGTAAAAATCGTATATAACCGATCATTTTGTTTATAACTTTTAGCACGCAAAACTATGCCAGTAGTAGTATAAGTAGACATAATTTAAACAAAACCAACTGTTACTTTTATACCTCTCAACTCAATAACACTATCCTGATTAGTCTCAGTAAATTCTATCTTACTGGCTAAAATATTCTTTATAACTAAATCTTTATTACTTTCCAATGTCACGCGTATTGAATCTGGTGAATTTATCTTTAAGATGACCTTATCTTTAACTGTTAATCCTTTATCTTTTCTTAAAGCATTCACTTGACGGATAAATTCGCGCACCAGACCCATCTCTTTAAGCTCTTCATTAATCATAGTATCAAGTTTGAAAGCGCTCCCTTTAACTACTTCTAAAACATTAATCTCCTCGGCAATAATACTTTGAAGATTTTCACTAAAATCAACTGCGGTAGTTAATTTTCTTAAAGGCTGTCTGACTTTAATACCCGCCTTGGCTCTTTCAGCTAAAGCTTGTTCAACCACCTCGCGTCCCTTAGCCATCTCGTTTAATATTTGATCGTCAATTATATCTTTTTTAGGCCAATCTTCTAAATGCACTGATTCTTTACCACCGCGGACTCGCTGATATAATTCCTCAGCTATAAAAGGAGTAAAAGGTGCCAACAAAACCGACAAATTCTCCAACACAAACCCTAAAGTGGTAAGCGCTAAATTTTTATCATCGCTCCCTCCCTTAAATCGCTCACGACTACGCCTTAAATACCAAGTTGATAATTGAGTTACGAATTCAGTAATTTTTCTGCTTGCTTCGGTAATTTCATATCTGTCTAAATGTTCAGTAACCTCATTAATTAATTTTTGCAATAAAGCTAAAATCCAACGGTCTAAAATATTCGCTGATTTGGGCACTGTATTCGGCGCCGGAGAATTTTCTTGATACAACTCATAAAAAGTTAAAACATTAATTAAAATTAAAAAAGTACGTTTAATTACTTCGTCCACTCCCATGGAATCAAAATTCTTTGGCTCACCCGGCTGATTGGCAGTATAAAAATGCCAACGCAGAGCATCAGCTCCATATTTTTGAAAAATTTCCCAAGGATCAACCACATTACCCTTGGATTTGGACATTTTCTGACCTAATTTGTCATTAATATGCCCCAAACAAATTACATTTTTATAAGGTGGATTATCTTTAATCGCCCCTGATTTTTTAAGCAGAGTCGCCACTGCTACTAGTGTATAAAACCAACCTCGAGTTTGATCAATAGCTTCAGCAATAAAATCAGCTGGATAACTTTGGGCTAGGAACGAGGAACTAGTGGCGAGATGAGGATACCCCCATTGAGCAAAAGGCATACTGCCTGAATCAAACCAACAATCAGCCACCTCTGGTACCCGTTTCATTTCACCCTTACCACATTTACAAAGCCAGGATATTTCGTCAACAAACGGTCTATGCGGATCAAAATTTTGATTTTTGATTTTTGATTTTTGATTTTCGTCTTCTACTAAATCCGCTAGTTCCTTTAAACTCCCTACACAGATTTGGTAGCCACACTGACTACATAACCAAATAGGTAACGGCGTTCCCCAATAGCGCTCACGTGAAATGGCCCAATCTTTAGCCCCTTCCAACCATTCACCAAACCGACCATACTTGATATGTTCTGGATACCAATTTATTTTCTCATTAGCCGCTTTCATTTCTGCTCTTAAATCTGACATCTTAATAAACCAAGATGGTTTAGCATAGTAAAGCAGCGGCGTAGAACATCGCCAGCAAAAAGGATAATCATGAGTATACATTTCTTCTTTAAACAACAAACCGCGCTGTTTTAAATCTTCAACTATTTCTGCTTCCACTTGTTTATCTTTGACAAATTTGCCAGCCCATTTGATTACCTCTTTAATAAAATAACCATTCTCTTGAACTGTATGATATTTAGGTAAACCGACTTTGGCACCCAAATTAAAATCATCCTCGCCATACATTACTGCTGTATGAACCACTCCTGTACCGTCTTCAGTGGTAACAAAATCTGCTTGATACACCTGGTACGATTTTTCGTTTTGTAAAGATTTAATATCAAAAAGTGGCTCATATTTTAATCCAACCAATTTTTTGCCAGGCATTTTTTCGACTATTTCATATTTTTTATCATTAAGCACATCTTTTATTCTGGCGCGAGCTAAAATTAAAAACTCGGAACCTACTTTCACTTTTTCGTACACGACATCACTACTGACAGCTAATGCCACATTACCTGGTAAAGTCCATGGTGTAGTTGTCCAAGATAAAATATAAGTATTGGGTTCTTCTACTAATTTAAATTTTAAATAAACAGATGGTTCAGTAACGCTTTTATACCCTAAGGCCACCTCGTGCGAAGAAAGTGCTGTGCCGCATCTGGGGCAATGCGGCAAAACTTTATAATCTTTATATAATAACCCAACCTCGTGAACTTTTTTCAAAATCCACCATAAACTTTCAATATAATAGTTTTCATAAGTCACATACGGATGCTCCAAATCCAGCCAAAAGCCCATACGCTCGGTTAATTTTTCCCAGTCAGCTTTATATTTCCAAACATCTTCGCGGCAACGAGCATTAAATTTGGTTACGCCATATTTTTCAATATCTAGCTTACCGCGGAATTTAAGCTCTTTTTCCACTTGCAATTCTACTGGCAAACCTTGTGTATCCCAACCGGCCTTACGCGCTACCCGGTAACCCTGCATAGTTTTATAGCGTGGAATTAAATCTTTAAAAGCACGCGCCAACACATGATGAAGCCCAGGTTTGCCATTGGCAGTTGGCGGACCTTCAAAAAAAACAAAGCTTCCTTGAGGAGCTTTTTTCTCTAATGATTTTTGAAAAATATTATGCTTTTTCCAAAAATCCAAAATTCTTTCTTCAAGCTCGGAAAATTTAATCATACCCCGCATATCAACCTTGCTCGCCAAAATTTAAGCGAGAGAAGTGTATTAATGATAAATGCGTTAATCTAAGATTGAGCATAATTGATGTAGGGATTAGTATTTTGTCAATAAGTTTAAAAGCGAAGTTATATGACGGAACATAATGTTTTTATTATAATAAAAAATTTACAAAAAAACAAGGCAAATACTTTAATAAAACATATTAACTATAAATAACCAACCCTCAACTTAATTTAGTTACATTTTTTCCACCGTCTCTATCCCCAAGATACTCAAACCTCGCTTTAAAATCTCTGCTGAATATTTAACTAATTCTAAACGCCAAGAACGCAATGGTTCTGCTGCTTTTAATACCGGCACCTCATGATAATAAGAATTAACGGAATTTGCTAAATCGTAAAGATAATTAGCTACTAGGTGTGGAGAATTTTCTTGAGCAATACGGATTAGAGCATCAGGGTATTGCACTAATTTTCTTAATAATTCTAAATCGCTGTCTTCCAAATATCTAGAATTAAATTTAAACTTTTTTATTTTTCCAGCTTTGGCTAAAATGCTTTTAAGGCGAACATAAGTATATTGCAAATACGGTCCACTATTACCAGTAAAAGATAACATTTTTTGCCAATTGAAAATTATATCAGTCAAACGATTCTGCGAAAGATCATTGTATTTAATAGCACCCATACCTACCGCTTCAGCTACCCTAGCTTTGACAGCTGATGATAACTGGGGGTTCTTTTTTTGTACTATTCGCCAAGCCAAATCTACTGCTTTATTAAACAACTCTTCCAATCTAATGATTTTTCCTTCACGAGTGGCCATTTTTTTACCGTCTGCACCGAACACAAAACCAAATTTTATGTGCTGCGCTTTGGTTTTACCCAAATAACCAGCCAAGCTGGCTGTAGCAAATAATTGGTCAAAATATAAAGACTGCTCACTGCCCACCACATAAAGCATCAACCAAGGTTTGTATCTATTAACGCGCGTTCTTAAAGCGGCTAAATCGCGGGTAGCATAAAGTGAAGCACCATCGGATTTTTGCACCAGCATTGCCGGCAACTTTTCATCATCAAACATTACTACCGCCGAACCATCTGAATTCTTAGTAACTATTTTTTGTTTAATCAAATCTTTAAGTACAGCCATTAATGTCCGTTGATACATACTTTCACTTTCCCAGTGATTAAATTTTATTCCTAAACGTTGATATAACTGATTAAATTCCCTTAGGGAAAAGGTTTTAAACATCTGCCAAATCGCCCGTAACTTAGGATTGCCATCTTCTAATTTTTTAAAAGCAAGCTGGGCTTCTTTTTCTAATTCAGGATACTTGATTGCTTGCTTATGAAAATAAACATAAACTCTCAACATTTCAGTAATCGGATTCTTTTTTAAATTAACCTTACTGCCCCATTTTTGATAAGCCACCAAAAGTTTTCCGAATTGTGTACCCCAATCACCTAAATAATTTAAACTGATTACTTTGGCGCCCAGAGCGCGATAAATATTAACCAAAGCCTGACCAATAATAGTAGAACGCAAGTGTCCGATATGCATAGGTTTGGCAATATTGGGCGAGGAATATTCAATCACAATTTTCTTGCCACGATACAATGGAAAAATTGCCGTTTCAACCTGTTTAATTAATTCCTCATATAAAGCTTCTGATGATAAGAAAAAATTAACAAAACCAGGACCAGCTGGCTCAACTTTGGCAAAATGCTGACGAATAAATTTATTTTGTACTAATTCCCCTACTAAAGTATCAGCTATCTGGCTGGTAGGCACCCCCCAACGCGCTGCTACTTTAAGCGCTACATTAGTGGTAAAATCTCCCTGCCACAATTCCTTGGGACAGGCAATTTCTACATCTTCAACTGGTATTTGCCAATGAGCTTTTGCCACCTTACCAATTTCCTGTTGTAATCTTTTGATTAACATAATCCGTATATCAACTTCGCTCGCCAAAATTTAAGCGAGAGAAGTGTATTAATGATAAATGCGTTAATCTAAAATTGAGCATAATTGAAGTTAAGAGAATAATTTTGTCAAGCCGCGTCTGGCCGCTCGGTGGCTACCCATATGCCAAGCATATGGGTATGCCCGCCACCTCGCTGTCGTTTTGCGATCCAGACGCGGGAATATCTATTTGCGCTCTGAGTCCCCAATGCCAAGCATTGGGGCGTGTCGCGAAGGCGGTCAATAAGTTTAAAAGCGAAGTTATATTACGGGAATAACAATTTTATTATAGCAGAAATCTTAGTTTATTACTTCATAACAAGAATAAATTAATAAATCTGCCCCTATCACGCAAGACCCGCTGCGCAACGCGAGTTGACAAACGTGGGCACGAGCGTGTTCTGGTCACTTTTGCATAGCGGGCGCCAACGAGCCAACGAGCACTACTCGGGCCTTGCGCGCCTGAATGGTAATCTTTTTATTACTTCTTCTAAAGAAGTAATAAAAATATCTAAAAATTAAAAATAAACTCAAAAATCCCGATGTCCGCCCTTAGCCTGTCGGCAAAGGCAAACAATCGGGGCCTGATCAACAATAAAAAATTTACCAACTATGACTTGGACTTTACCAGTTCTACTACTTTAGCAAAAACAACTGGATGCTCTTGGGCTAATTGAGATAAAATCTTGCGATTTAAATTAACTTTGGCTTTTTTTAACAAATTAATAAATTGACTATAAGTTAAACCATGTTCCCTAACCGCGGCATTTAATCTAACAGTCCATAACTTGCGAAATTCCCGCTTGCGGTTGCGGCGATCGCGATAAGCATAAACGCCAGCTTTGCGGGCGGCCACTTTAGCCAACTTAATTTTACTTTTACGGCCCCAACGATACCCCCTGGTACGCTTTAAAATATTTCTTACTCTTTTAGCGTGCATTAGCCCTCGTTTGACTCTTGACATACCCAGTATATCAACTTTGCTCGCAAAAAAATTAGCGAGCTTGGGTTGATGAATTAATAATTAGTAATTGGATGATATTTAATCTCATGACGATTAATGAACTTATTTTTGCGCCAGTAGTGAGCTGAAGCAGAGTTGTATTACTGGGATAAATTAATAAACCTAAATTCTAATTTCTAAATCCTAAATTAACTTCCAGGAATTAATTTTCTTAAAGCCTTTACATTAACATCGGCAATAATTGAATCGCGCCGTTTACCCATAGTCACCTTGCCTGATTCTCGCGCATTAAAATGATCCTGACCAGCAGTACGTTTTAAAAATTTACCGCGAGCAGAAATCTTAAATCTTTTAACTGTAGCTTGATGAGTTCTCTTCTTGGGCATAGTAATAATTAAAAAATCAAAATGTAAAATTATTTAATTGTTTTGTCTTCCTGAACTCGTTTTAGAATCTTTATTAGATGCTGAAATAAATCCAGGGTGACTAGTTTTCTAGCTTCCAGATTCTAGCTTTCTAGTTTCTAAATCCTAACGGTTTATTTATCTTACTACTTTAAATATTTTTTTCAAGTCCCCCCGTTTCCCCTCCTGGCACTAATGCTTTACTAGCGCCTATTTTGCGGGCAATCTGCATAGACAAACGCCCGCCCTGTCGCGAAAAAGGTATTTGTACTACTACATCATTCCCTAGTGAATTTATAAAATTATCAAATACCTGTCTAGCCAAATCCACCCGCGCTTTTTCTCTGCCTCTAAGTATCATTTCTACTTTTATTTGATTACCTTCAGTTAAAAATTTTTCAGCCTGTATTTTTCTTATTTCTAAATCATGCTTACCAATATTTAAAGACAACCTTAAACCTTTAATCTCTATTTTTTTAATCTTAGCCTTTTGCTGACGCTCCAATTTTTGTTGCTTATACTGAAATTGACCAAAATCCATGATTTTACAAATAGAAGGGCGAGCGGTAGGATTCACCTCTACCAAATCCAAGCCAATCTCACGGGCCATTTGTAAGGCAGTATAAGTCGGCACTACCCCCCTAGGTTTACCACCCTCATCAATTAGCTGAACCTCGGGTAGGCGGATGAATTGATTTATACGATAACGAAATTTATTACTCAAGTTCTTTGATTAAATGGTTAGTAATATAGATTATGTTCACAAATTATCACTCGATTTTCCTATACTGGCCAATTTCCTTACAAAGGTATTTTGCTTTTTGATAAACTTCCAGATTTTCAAAATCAAACATATTTTATTTGTAATTAGTTTGTGTAATTGGTAGTTGGGGCAAAAATTTCTAGCGACTGTGTGAGTGTGTGTAATTGGTAATTTGGGCACAAATTATCGCTTAACTTGATTGTCAAAATAAATATTCTTGCTAATTACCAACTACTAATTACTAACTACTCCAAATTATTGCAAAGCGATAATTTGTGGTGGAGATGGCGGGAATTGCACCCGCGTCTAAGATGATGCCCCTTACTTGTCTACAGACATAGTCTGATTAATTTTGGCAGAAGTCAAATCAGACAAAAGCCCCTACCAAGTTGTCCTAGTATACTTTGGTTAACTGTTAGGACGCCAGCTAACCTGGCTCGATAAATGACGCTCTATAAGACTATCGAGATCATCCTGCAGAACGGCTTCTGCTTAAAATTAAGCAAAAGCTGGTGCTAGAGTAAAGCCTGCAAAAGCATTCTTTACCCGAGCGACAAATGATTTGGCATTTGTACAAGGTATCGCTTTTTTAACGAAGAGGCGAACACTTCGGTCTGCTGAATAAAGTTAATCAGCTTATCAATTGTTAAACATCCCCCAACCACGAGTAAGAGATTTGAGTAAGTGTAAGAGTTATATATAAAAACTATATCTCTAGCTCTTACTCTTCCTCGTCCTTGGGGACTATCTAATATTTTAAAGAGCGTCTAATGTCTCGTTCAATTTCCCGTTTTTTAATAACCAAGCGTTTATCTTGCTTTTTTTTACCCACAGCTACAGCTATTTGAACTTTTACCAAGCGGTGTGAAGTATACACCGAAACAGGCACAATTGTCAAGCCTCGAACAGAGCTTTTACCCAGCAAATAGCCTAACTCTTTTTTAGTCAATAATAATTTTCTATCGCGCTTGGGATTGTAATTTATTTGCGCGTTTTTAGCTGGCGGATATGGCGCAATCTGACAACCCACCAGCCACAACTCGCCTCTTTTAGGCATTACATAACTGCCTTGCAAATTAATCCGACCCCCTTTGACAGATTTTACTTCTGGGCCAGTTAATACAATACCTGCTTCAAATTTCTCCTGAATTTTGAAGTTAAATAGGACTTTTTTATTTTCCGCAATTGTCTTCATACTATTTTATTGTCATTCCAAATTCCTGCCCGCCGTCCGCTTTCATCAATCTAAGTGCAAAATCGGTTCTAGCACATTGACAAGGGACGGAAGAAAATTCGAGCTTAGACTTTGGCAGGCGGATAGTTCGGAATCTATTATAGATTCTAAAACAAGTTCAGAATGACATCAATAATAAACTCCTACTTATATATTGTAACTTGAGATAAAAAAAAGAGCCATTGTCCAATCAATGTCTTGGAAAATGGCTAGATATAAATTTTATGGTTTATCCATCTCCGCCTTCAGTTACTCGCCTTCATCAGTTACTGCAAAAATCACGATGACTAAAATAATAATATTAATTAAAATATTAAAAGTCGGAACAAGCCATTTAGGAATACTTGGTTCTCCTAATATAAGAGATATTGGCCAAATAATAAAACCGATCACACATATTTTTACTAAAAAAGACATCAATAAAGTAATACTTACTTGAAATGCCCAGATTAATAACAAAATAGGCAGCGCTATTAAAACAAGTATAATCTTCATTACTCTCTCCCTTTTAGACACTTTTTCTAATATCCCATTTGCTTGTCGTCTGAATTTTGGTCTTAAATCTGCACTGATAAAGAATCCTACAATTATAGCTAAGATAGATACCCAAGCTCCCGTATTACTATAAGAGAAAATACTCTCATAAAATATCGCTGGCGCGCTAAAAAATAAAATACCTAGAAGCCCAACCAAAGTATAATCACTTCCTATTGGCAATAAAAATGATGCTATCTGTTTACTTAACCAACACAAAAAAATATTCCCACCAGCAAAGATCAATAACATTCCAATGGAATAGAAATCAATAGATGATACCAGACGTTTAAACATTGTGATTTCCTTTTTTAATGAACAATTTGCGCTCTAACTTTATATAAAAAACCCGAGAGTTGTCAACCTATTAATAAAAAAGAGCCATCTTCACGAAATTGTCGCAAAGACGGCTTTTTAAATTTGACTTTACTTTATATTTCACCCCCTTTTTCTTCTCGCTCCCAACGATCAACAAATCTCCTGACTCGTTGGGAAAAATTATAGGTATCATCACTAAAAGCTATAACACCTAAACCCACCCGCCTAGCGTTGCCAGACACAATTGCCATTAAGCTGGACCCGACAATAATACCGCGTAAATAGATACCACGCAGCCGAGGTATCAACCAAGTGAGAGTAACGATGATACAAATAACATCGAATGGGGTGGGAAGATTAATAAGACGAGCAGCTCCTACAAGTAAGGCGACCGGTGAAATTAGAGC
Source organism: uncultured Gammaproteobacteria bacterium (assembly GCA_964530635.1). Taxonomy (GTDB): domain Bacteria; phylum Patescibacteriota; class Patescibacteriia; order Veblenbacterales; family UBA10138; genus CAZGYI01. The sequence goes on from CAZGYI010000001.1 coordinate 11,740, forward strand.
GATCAAAAAAAATACAAAACGAACAATTTTATGTGACATTATACATGTCCCTTTCTTTATTTTGTTAAACATTATTTTTATTTTCAATTTTAAAAGTACAACTTTTCATACTACACCAAAACCCCAATCTTGTCAAGCCCAAAGGGTTCCCTGATGGCAAGCATCGGGCTTGCTGATCTGTTTTACTGGAACAGAACTTTATCTCGCCCGCCGAAACGCTTGGTTAACTTGACTCTACCCCCCTACCACAGTTCGCTATTCTTCCTACAAACCCTTGACAAGTTCTGCGGGTATGCTATACTGATTTGTTTTAGTAGTTTTTACTGTTTTTTGACAAATAAAAAATGGGCTAAATAAGCCCGAGGCTCATCCTCTAGAGAACCAAGCTCGAGCTTGGCACTTTACCCTCTCCATGGTGAGTCTATAAATTAAAACACTGCCATTTAGGGTAAAATGGCAAATTCCATGGAGGAATCATGGAAACTACACTCATTCTCGTCATTCTCGGAATCGTCGTAATCGCGGCGATTATCATTTTTGTACTGAATCGTTCTTGCAACGAACGTGTGCAAGAACCAGTTCGGGGAAACACCCGAACCTGCGTGGTACCTGGCGGCTATCAGGTACGCTTCACTCTTCCCCGGGCTGTCCCACTGCAAGGGAACGCAACATTTATACCCGGGATCCGACACCATGTCCCACCTTGGGTGTGGGTAGTAATCGGGGCCTTAGTTCTAATTATCGCGGCTATACTTTTTTTCGGCCGTGACCGCAGCGGCAACACAGCTATAACACCAACTCCTGCGGTCGAGCAAATCGCTCCTACATCAGCCGCTGCTGGCACCACTGCTCCAACAACTGTGGTTACTTTAACACAACATCAAATTGATTCAATTATGGCCATACAGCCAATGAACCTATGGAATTTAATTGATCAATTAGATGGTCAAAAAAAGGCATGGGATGCACAAGTAAGCACAGTGCAAGGAGTAACTAGCAAGTTATACCAAAAAGCAATGGCTTTAACTGGTGGATTGTCCCAAAACATCTGGGGACAAATCTCCCAGATGTCCCAAATGTCTACGCAACAACAGTACACGCCGTCTCTTGTCACAACTACGACCACTCCTGAAATCCTCAACACGATCTCTACAGATGTAAAAGAGATTAAAAAGGACTTAAAGGAGCATCGAGCTGGGGCACGAGCATCACACGCGCAAGCAGTTAATCAAAGAAATCAAATCCAAGATCAGTTAGATGGATTGGATTCCCAGATTACTCTAGCTCGCGGCGAAGTAGCTGCGGCCAAAGAAGAGCTTAAAAATGCTCTTAAATCAGGAAGTCAATCGCAAATTGACAACCTGATGGAGAATCTTCGCCTTCGCATAGAAGGCCTAGAACGGCTTCAAAAAATTACCAAGTAACCTCTACCTACATTTTGCGGTTACATATGAAGGAGTTACTAATAACGTAACTCCTTTTTTATTTTTGCCCTAATTGAGCTTTGGCTTCTTTAATTAAATCCTCTGCCTGAAATTGCTTTTCTAATAACTCTGCTCTTTCTATAAGCGCCTGGCCGCTAGCCTTACTTACCGCTAACCCATCCAAATTCTCACCAATGCTGCCAGACAAGGTGCCTTGAGATAATTTGCCAGCCAAAGTTTGATTTAATTCCTGATACAATTTATCAATCATCACTTGTTGTTCACCGCCGTAGCTGCCTTTAAAATCTGCTAGCGACGCTTTAGCATCTAGTGATAATACTCTTTCTACTAAACTATGATCGCGGGCAGCTGGAATTATTTCAAATCTATTTTTTAATAATCTTACATAATCAGCCAGTTCAGTTTGTGCTTTTTGAGCTACTTCATAAGTTTGATTTACAGCAACATCGTCAAATTTACTTTTACTAATAAATTCTACTGCCAAATTTTTATTAGTAGCTGGCGATAATAATTTGGTTTTTAATTCTAAACCATCAGTAACGCGATTATACTTTACCATCTTGGCTACATAATTATAATCAACTTCTTGCCAACCAGTTTTATATAAAACAATACCCTGATCATGCATTTTTTCTATTTGCTCACAAGTAATCTGCTCTAAGTGACCTTTAATATACTCGCCCAAATTATGATCGCGCATAAATTCCGGAGCTTGCTGACCTAGTTTATCAACTGCTTGTCTGATGATGGCTAGGGACGACTCGTTAAAAGCACCATTGTTAAATTCAGCTCCCAAACCGCGACTAAAAATTATTTTATCACCAGTATCCCAACTTTTACCCACCTCACCCACTATCTGATCCAAGACTTTGGCTTCCTGCCCTATTTGCTGATACATCGCCTGCGCTTGCTCTAATAATTGGGTACTAGATTTACCTGGCTCCAAAGACACCTGGTCTAATACTTGTTTATCATCAATATCATACAAGAAATAAGTATCAACCTGACCATCACCATTAATATCCACCGCTCGCATACTAATATCTGATAAATCGGCGTCGGCTGACAATTCACTGGGCAGCGCTTCGCGCCAAGCAACTACTTTATCTGACCACTGGGGAAATTCTGCCTGATGCCAATTAGTACCAACCTCTGCGGGTACCGAGGATTCTATTGAGGACCCGGCTGAAGTTTTTTCCACATGCTCATAAATATCATTTTGACCAATACCCTTACCAAACTCATAATGCCATTTGCCATCACCACCTTTGGTTAATTCAATTTGTTTACCAATAGCTGACGCTTTTAAGCGTAAATCATAAATCTCGCCGGCTTTAGTTGCGCCTACCACGGTGCTATCGCCAATTTTGGTATTAAACGCTGCTTCGTGCGCTAATTTGTTAGCAAAAGATTGTACTTCGGCTTTGTTGCCAAGATCACCGGTAAAACCAAATTTTTCAGGATTATCCAAAATTTGCTGAATACCTTTAGTTTCAATTCCCTCGCCCGCTTTAACAGTATAAAGATCAGGATTAATGTTTTCCAAAGAAACAGCAGGTGCTTTAACTTCCGCAGTAGTTGCTGCCTGGCTTAATTTTTCTGCTTCTTGAGCAGCTTGAATTTTATCTATACGAATTATACCCGTTATAGCCGTAACTCCGGCAGTAACAGTACCAGCACTTATTGACCAGATTACCCGTTTCAAAGCATTCTTACGCTGTTTATCTAATTGAATTTCCTGGGCTTTATTAAATTCCTGCTGCTTTTCAAAAACTTTATTTAAATATGCTTCAGCGGCTTGCTCAGGAGTTAATTCCCTATCCTGCGTAACCGCCCGTGCTTCAGTTTTAATATTCTCATGATATTTCTGTTCCAATAACTCAATGGTTTTACCTGTTAATTCTTGGGTTGACTGTTTAACATCTTTCTTTAACTTCATTTTTTTTGCCAAGACACCAAACATTTCTGACATTCTACCATAACTGATAGCTTGCTTTGCTTCAGTTACTCCTTTGCTTTCGCCAATATTTCTAATACGGGCTAATTCTGTTACCACTTCTTGTGGTGATAATTGGTTAACTTGCTCCTTAAGGTAATTAGTTATTTCTTGTTCACCAGTTTTGGTTTTCCTTGCTTCTTTGGCTATAGCTCCCACTTTGCCTTTTTCTTGCTTACTAGCCATTATTGCCTCTGTAGTCATTCCGGCGCCAGCGCCCGAAAGAGCTGTTCTAGCAGACACCAAACCTGTTGATACTCCTCCTAAACCAGTATAAGCAGTAATCACTGAACCTGCGGTTAAGGCGGCACCAACAGCTATGCGTAATTTGGGATTTAACTTATTATATTTTTCTTTAAATTTTTGCCAATTACCTTTATCTTTACCTAATATTAACTCATTCACTTTTTGCAATTCCTGTTGCTGGGCATTATTAACTAAATCAATTATCGCCTGTTGCCTTTCCTGCTCATTTTTACCTTGAAAATCCGCTATTTCTTTAAGTACTGCAATATCTATTTTAACTTGACGCCTTATTATCTCATTTTTTGCTTGCTCATATTTTTCACCCAATTGCCTTAACTGGTCATCTGGTAAGATCTTTTTCCTAGAAAAAATGGCCCGCTTGCTAGCTTTGGCGCCAAAATAATCCTGGCGGCTTTTTTCTAAATCTTGTTCCAGTATAAATAAAGTCTCGGAATCTGCTGGGGGAATTGATCCTGGTTCAGGGGAAACTGGAGGATTTTCTGGCTCTATACTCTTCTTCTCTTCTTGGGACTTATAAATGATTTCATCAAATAATAATCCACTTATGCTTCCCTCAATATTTACGTACAATTTTCCATCAGTCCCCCAGCCAGCTATTCCAGTAATGACTACTGGATTGTCACCTGTTTGTTTATTACGCCAAACAGCTGGACCTAATTTGACTTTAGCTTCTTCAATTTTCCTTTTTTCTAAAGTTTCTTCTATTAATGATTCGCCCTGGACTAGAGCTTCTTCTTTTCCTACTTTGTCTTTTAATATCTGTAAAATTTCAACTGGATCCTCGTTTTCTATTTGTTCATCAGTAAAACCATAAGCCTTTAAAATATCGCGTGAACGTTTAATAATAACCAAAGGCACGCCACCACTTTCAAAATCCTTAATTATCTGTTCGGCCTGGTTCTGTATCTCGATAGTAATAATTGGTATAGCTTCAAGTTCAGGTTCGGGCGCAGACACTTCTGGAACCAAAGATTGATTCAGGGCGTCTCGCAATTCTGATTGGTCAGGGGTTGGCTCGCCCCCTCTTATGGGTTCTGTTGACGGATAGATTTCAGTCATAATAATTAAAATTTAAGTTCAGATAGTAAATCAGTTGTTTCTTGTTTATATTTTTCTACTTCTTCAGATACTAAAGTTGTTAAATTGGGAAAATTCTTATTAATAAAATCACTAATTGCCTGGTCATTGCCCGCTTCAAGTAAGGGTGTTAATTGTTTATGTTGTTCTGGGGTTAATTCTCTCCATAAACGATTCATCACCCGTTCATTAATAATATCTGTCATCCGCTGTAAAACCTCTTGTTGTTTGGCCGGTGGCAAATTATCTAATTTTAAAGTTTGTAAAATATTTTCCTTAATAGCTTTGATCATAAATATAAAATTAATTAGTTAATTATTATTTATTAATTTTTTCTGCGTGAAGATCTTTTCTGTACAATTCCAGCGTAGCATCAACTTGTTTTTTAAGCCACTGGGCTCTTGCCTCTGCTGACAACCATCCTAAATAGTCAGCATATTTTGATTCGGTGCTTTTTTGCTGCCAAACTTGCTCTACCTTACTACGAAGCGCCGTTACTTTCTTTTCTATCTCTTCATCCCGCTCTGGCACTTCCGGTGCTGGTAGATTAATTGGAGTTGATTCAGTGGGTGATAGTTTGTCAGTTAGTGAAGTGGGGATTTCGGCTATTTCTAACTGTTTAAAAATCTCTTCCTTATTTAAAGAAGTTAACTTATCTCCCCGGGGTTTAAAATACATATTATAAGCCCAAGAACCACCAGGTATATTTAGCTTAGCTTTCTGCTCTTTGCTAATTTCGCCAAAAGGTCTAAATAAAAAACTATTTTTTTCTAAATCTATATTTAAATAAGCGCCAGCCGCACCATAAGCCGCGACTGACGAAGCGCCCCCGGGAAAATTATCTTTAGACGAGTTCATAACATTAACAAAAACCTTACCCCAAACTGGCGATTCCACTATTCTACCCTCGGTTTTAAGCTCCTCTGTTGACTTTTTTAACATTATTTTAGCTTGTTCAATAATCTTGGCTTGTTCTTTTTGATAATCAATAATATTTTTACCACGATCGTCTTTTTTAATAAAATAATGTTCTAAATCTTTTCGCTCCAATTCTCTGTCAAATAAATTATTAAGTTTTTTATCCCAAGTTTTTCCCTTGACATTGACCCAATTATTACGAAGGTAAGCAAACAAATTGCCATAATCAAAAAAACGAACTAAACCGCGCATGGTTTTGTCGCTATTTATCAATTCTTCTTTATTGGTTAATAACTCATTATAAACCGCACGATGTGCCAATTCTGCAGCTATTCTAGGCGCTTCGTCGTCTTTTTTATATACTCCTCCTGCCAGTAATAACTTATAAACAATCTCGGCAGCACAAGCCTTTTGCTTAGGAAAAGACAAGCCCTGATCAAAACCAACCATTCCCCCTTTGCCAATTTCTAAACCAGACCAACTAGCTTCTGCTGAACTAGTAATCTGATTTTTTGTTTTATCTTGCTTAATATATTTATAAATTTTTTCTTCCAAACCAGCCTGTCGTAACATTCCCAAAGTAATCTTAGCATCTATGTCGCCCTTGTTTTCAATATTAATTTTCTTACCCTTCTCATCAATAGCCCACTTTTTCGACTCAATAAAATATTGCCAAACTTCTTTGGTATTATCTAATAAACGTTCATCAGCAGCATCGCGCTCTTGAGCTCTTAATTCAGCGTAGTTTTTTTCTTGAGTTAAGGTTACTTTCTCCTTCAACCAATCGCTGGCTGCCTTAAGCTCTGCGGGGTTATAAAAAGTTTCTGCTATAAACTTATCTTTTTTTTCTTCCCGAGGTTTAACAGTTACGCCTGTTTTAGAAAACTTAAAAACTACTCCTCTTTCTTTATCTCCTTTTTGGTCAATTATTTTAGTTTCTGGCTCTGAGCTTGGTTGTATCGCTACATCTGGAAGGTGAACTATCCCCATTTTAATATCGTAAACCAAAACTCTAGTTGCTTGAGAAAGTATATCATAATCTGAACGCAAATCTTTAACCGCCTGCTCAAACTCTTCCCTAGATGTTTCGCCGCTTTGGTATTGCTCAAGTAATGCCTGATATTCTGGAGAATTACGAATTCGTTCTAATGACTCTGCCCGCGCTTCGTCCTCCATTAAAATGGTATTCAATTTAAATTCTTTTAGTTTATCTAACTCAACTGGTACAACATTATCTGCGTCAGCTAATTCAATTCCTGATGATGGGGGTCTTTCCTCAATATACTTAATTTCTTCAATAGCATCTACACCTTGACCCCGTGCCTCCTCTTTCTTGTCTTCACAAAACTGTTTCCATACATCAACCGGACAATCGTCTGGTTTTAAAAAAGTCTCATCAGACTTTTCTTGATGAACTTTAAACAAGTCATTTAATTGTTTATACCATTCTTCATTCCGCAAACGAAAAAACTCCCGCGCTCGCTTTTTTGCTTCCAGAGTTTCATTATAAATCTGTCGCTTCCGTTCCTGTGAAAGGGTACTACCAATACTAAAGTTTCCAATTTCTTTGTTATTTCTATTCATAGTTTAATAAATAAATTAACAGCCTAATGTAACATACTAAACACTGGCTGTCAATGAATTTTATATTGCCTACCACAACCGGAAATTAAAAATTTTTTTATCTTTACCTGAAAAAAATAATGACAAACCCTTAAGTACAGCGACGACCGGCGTTCTTTTTCTATTATCTTCTAAGCAACGCCACGATTTACCATAAGTATGATAGCGTCGTTTATTGGAACCAAGATTCAATTCCTGCATATTTTTATTTTACTATTAGTTTTTTAGTTTTTGATTTACTCTTTAATTATACATCAAACTTTAAAAAAAATCAAGTTAAAACAAACTAATGGATTGGCCTTGAATAAAAAAAATAACCATGTTACTATACATTCGCTTGCAATTTTTATCTTTTGGGCCCGTGGTGCCCCGAACAAGTCCGCTTGTGGCGGACAGTACGGGACGGGTAGCCTGGTTAACTCCGAAGAAGTTTCGCTTCGCTCAACTCTACGGGGCACTGCACGTTACCAAGTTGATGATAATTCTAAACAAAGCGGGCTCGTGGTGTAGCCCGGTTAACACGTCTCCCTGTCACGGAGAAGATCGCCGGTTCGAATCCGGTCGAGCCCGCTTTGTTTAGAAGATCGTCCCGATTGAAATCGGGATCGGGCCCGCCACCCTTCGCTAATCTCCTACGTTAAAAACTTCGGAAGATCAAGAAGCTACGGGATGGTAAGCAGGTATATTTTGGCCATCTCCACCAACTGGCGGATGAAGGTGATTTTTAGGTAAATGGTTATATTAAGTTGACAAAATCTATAGGTAATAATAAAATATCTTAAAACACAAAAATTAAATTATGCCCTTTAACAAAGATTAGAAAAGGAGATGTTTATATGTTATATAAATCTTTATACACTACAGCAAGGTTTGCCATATTGGCGAGTATTTTAATCTTATTAACATCTGTACCATTTGGATGTATCAACGACGATGACGATCCTTGCGCTGGATTGGGTAATGTAGAAAATATAAGTTACAAACAAAAGGAAATACCAAAAGTAGGTAGTACTGACAGTTCACTAAAAATAAGATATACTTATGTACCAGATAAAATTATAAAGGCTAACGACCCCTTTTCAGGGTGCCTTCCAGACCTTCAAGGTCAAACTTATAACATCAATCCAAACAGCGCCTGGGTAACAGTATTTATTTATGTTGAAAGAGCAAGAGATTGGTATGTAAAACCACTCTATATTGAGAGGTTAACTAAAATTGAACAAGATGGAACATTCAATGTCCGCTATTTTGATAGTCAAAGTGAAATAATCAATGCCTACATAGTAAAAAATGGTTATATGCCCGACGAGCACGATTTGCCAGACATGAATGATCCACAAGTACTAGCCGGGGTAACAATAGATAGGAGATAACAATATCTTCTTTTACTTTAAAATATTCAAATTAATCGTCTCTTAAAGAGACGATTTTTTATTTTAGAACCAAAAAGCACATAGACCTCTTTTCAATTTATATAATTTCAATTATAATTCTCCCCTAAACCAAGTTCCAACCCCGAATAGTATCCGCTCTGGGCGGAAATCCGGTCGGGCCCACCACCCTTCGCTAAAAGCTACGGGGTGGCAAGCCAGCTAAAGTTGGAACCTTAAAACCACCTGATGAGGGTGGTTTTTTAATGTGGTAAGAGGTATAATTAAAGTACTAATTAAATTAAATTTATCAATATGATAAATCAACAATTACTTGATTACATTAAACAACAATCACAATCAGGAATGAGCCAAGAAAAAATCAAAAGCACACTCTTGGCTACTGGTTGGCAGGAACCAGATATTAATGAAGGTCTTAGAGCAATAAATACAACTCCTCCATCTATAGCTGGAACGTCAATGAAAGTTGGTTCATCAGGAAAAGCTTTAAAGATAGCTTTAATATCTTTAGGGGGTGCGGCTATGATTGGTGGAGGGATTTATGCTTACACCCAAAACTTTTTTATTAACCAAGAACCAATTGAACAAACTAACAATATTGACAATCTGGAACAAACAGCAATGCCTGTAGAAAAGAATCAAGACATAAATATTCCAGCAAATACTAATAAAGAAGAAACTATAATAGTCGCAACTACTAAAGATTGTGGCATTGCTGACGACTATAATATAGGTGAACGTATGTATGAGAATACGCGAAGCAGTGGCAGTATAACTTCTACTGTGCAGAACTTTGATCAAGTGCCTAGCTTGGTGTGTATGGGTAACGCCTTACTTAACAATTGTCAGCAGGCAAAATTATCAAGCAAAAGTGAATTCGGTACCATACATACCGAGGAAATAATTGGTGGCAATAGCGAGACTTGCACTATAAAAGTGACTTACGGTTCGGTTAATGATCAAGATGTAGAAGAAAAAATGTATGAAAATTCATATATTCAGTGTGATTATCCCGTTGCCAATATAAAAGGATCTGGCTGTTTAATGTTAAGTAATGATGCGTGTAATTATTTTGGTGTAAAAGATTCACCTGCTCACGTATATATGAACACTCTAGGTAGTATGGTATTTGGGGCCATTGTTTCTCCTGATAATGCTGGATGTACAGGAAATATGATTGACCAAATAAAAAATTACGAAGAGTAGAATTTAATACTAAACCAAGTTCCAACCCTAATAACATTAATAACATTCTAAAACCATATACAGGATATTGACTATTTATTAAATTAGCAGTAAGGTTGGAGTGAAAATAATTAATGTAAATTGAACATTAAAAAGGAGAAACCATGGAACAGAAACCGATGCCTTATTTATGTATGGGGCTATCCCGTTTAATTGGGGGAATATTTTTTACAGTCTTCGGCTTAATTCTATTTTATTATTTAAACGATAAATGGGAGTTGGGCATACAAAATTTAGGTGACATACAAAAACTTTGCGCAAAAAGTTACGCAGCTATGATTATATCAATAATTATCGGATTAATTGGTTTGATAATTGGTCAGGTTATTGGTGCTGCTATCAAAATTAAAAGCGATAGTCTGGCGGAGCATATCACAATTGGGTGGCACTATTTAGCTAATACCACCATTATCTGGTTAATGTTTAACGGCGTAAGTGTTTTTTTAATTTTAGGAGAAGAAACGAAATTCTTTTTGCAAGGAATAGGTAAAAATTATTTCCTAACCGTTTTTATCATAGCAGCCATTGGCAGTCAATTAATTGTTTGGTCTTTATATGTAGGTGGTAAAATAATCAATTCTGGAAGGGTGTCTTTTGGAGAATTTTTAACTAAAACATTACCAATAGCAATTAGTATAACAATGGGTGTATTTCAATTTAAAATGTATGAACTAAATATTCTTCCTGGTATATTATGTGGATTTATTTTACCTTTCATACTAATACCCATTTCTGCCCAAATGTGGAGAAAAGACTCCATGAGAAGGAGAGCTTACCCAATACTGTAATTATTAGAATATTTAGGAAGCGACTATTCGTCGTTTCCTTTTTTATTCCACCCCCTTCCTAGTGTTGCTAGCTATTATCCACTAAATCCCCCGAAAACCAAGTTTCAATCTTAGTAAAATTCTAAAACCATATATTGACTTATAGAAATTCAACACCTAAAATTAACTTATGGCGCGGTTAGGTGGCGATAAAATATTTGGCAAGATTGATCCTAGCAAAATTGGAACGGGTAAATTTTTTACTCAAGGAAAATATAGCAGCCGAAAAAACACTTTAGGATTAAAAGGGCAACTTAGCCAACTTAAACGTTTGGGTAAAAAAGATACTACAGCCAATCTTTCACAAAAAAATATTCAACAATTTTATGGTTTAATCAGTGAAAGACTTAAAGCCAAAACTAAACATTATTCAGCTTTTATTACTCGCCGAGACAAAAAGCTAATTATGGGCGCGGCGGAAAAAATGGTAAAAACCAAAGGCGCAAATTTCACTAGAGAAGATAAAAAAGATTTAAAATCAATGGTGGACACCATGCGCCTAAAACAGCGGCCACAAATTTTACGCGCAACCGAACCTGCTGTTGCCAACGAAAGTATTATTGAACCACCTGCCGATATTGCTAAAATCTCCAGGTTTAACAGAAATTGCCACGCCCACTAATTTGGCAACCTTAACTAATCGTAAAAAATCATTAGTTAGTCCTCAATTACCCCCAGAAGCAGACGATAATGATGAAGCCCAATTAGAAGAATCGGTTGCCGAACAAAAGCAAAATTTATCTACAAAAAACACTAATAAACAAAAAGCTGATACCCCCAAAGTTATAGACTTACCTATTGATTAAAAAATATATTAACTAATATTTAGATTGGAGGGTTTATCTTAGCCAGCTTTCTTTTAATTAAATAAAAACTGGCTATAATAATCAACAAAATAGATATCAATAATCCTGCTCTCATACCCCAAATTAATAACTGCTCATCAACTCTAATAAATTCCAAAACAAATCGGACCAAGCTGGCTAATAATAAATACAGCAAAAATACTGTACCGGACAAATACGGCTTTTTTATCATCTGCCATAAAATAATAAAAATAACCAGCAACGCCAAAAATTCATATAAAAATACCGGATGAAATTGCTCGGCTAAAATATATTCAACTGGCCTAAATTCTGGCTGAATAAATATTCCCCACGGCAGATTAGTGGGAAAACCAAAAAGCTCTTGATTAAAGTAATTACCCCAACGACCAATCGCCTGCCCCAAGGCCAAGCTCGGAGCAAAAATATCTAACAATTGCCACAGCGAATCTTGGTGTTTTTTGGCATACCACCATAAAACCACCAAACCAGCCAACAGGGCGCCATGTATAGCTAATCCCCCTTGCCAAATTTGTAAAATTAACACTAAATTATCTTTGAATAATTCCCATTCAAACAAAAAAACATCCAGCAACCGTGCGCCTATAAAACCAAATACCACCAATCCAAAACAAAGCCATTCAAAATTTTTAGGCTGGCGCTCTGACTTAAGCCAAAGCTTATAAGCTACTAAAAAACCAGCTAAAATTCCTAAAGCTAATAATAACCCATACCAATGGATAGTGATAGGACCTAAATTAAAAATAACAGGCGAAGGAATAAAAGTTTGAGAAAAAAACATAGAAAAATCAGAAATCCTAATCTGTCTGCGGTAGATTAATTTTTAAATAATACTAAATTCAAATATTAAAATTTTGAATTTATTATTTAAAATTTGTTTAGGATTTAGTAATTAGATATTAGAATTTTACCACCTATCCGCCAATCATTTTTCCCTGAATAATCTCTTTTAACTTAGTCCAATCCTTTATCTGCTCTCCATTAACAAAAAAAGTCGGGGTGGCATTTAATTTACGGCTATCGCCTTCGCGCAAATCTTCTTTCACTACCCTTTGCTTAGCTCGCGACTGCAAACAAGCAGTAAAACTATCACGGTTTAAATTCAATTCCTGAGCATAACCAATTAGCTCGTTTTCGGAAAACCTGGGCTGTTGTTCAAATAATTTATCATGATATTCCCAAAATTTTCCCTGATCATTAGCGCATTCAGAAGCTAGCGCCGCTCGAAAAGCATAAGGATGAATAGAGGATAGCGGAAAATGTTTATAATATAACACCACTTTATCACCAAAAATATCAATAATTTCTTTAACTAAGTTTTGCGCTAATTTGCAAGAAGAACACTGAAAATCAGAAAATTCCTCAATCACAACAGCTGCCTCTTTGTTCCCTAAAAAGGGCCGTGGTGAACCAATCTCGGGATAATCTGGCTGGCCAGCACTTTGCCAAAACCATAATAACACCACAGCGGTTACTATCATTACTAAAGTAAAAACCCAAATCTTAGTGGTACGATTCATAAACTCTTTAAAATTACTTAATGCCAAGTTCCTCGGCTAATTTAGGTAAATCAGCCAAAGTAAAACCAGTACCACTGGAAGTAGTGCGTTCAAAAATTTTATCTATAAAAGCCCAATATTTTTCTGCTCCTCCTAATTTGCCAGCGCATTCTGCCGCCTCGGCTCTTTTTTGAGCATTGGCATGAAAATTAAGCGGGAAATGCCTAAACACCCAACGGACCTGCCCTGGAAATTCAGCCATAATTTGCTGACGGGTAGGCTGAAAACGTTTGCAAAAAGGGCATTCTAAATCAGAATATTCCACTACCGTAACTGAAGCGTTGGGATCGCCTAAGATATAATCATTATCTTTAAGAGAAATATCGACTTTACTAGCTTCTTTGGGAACTTCTCCTTTGAGCGCTTGCTCTACCACTTTTTTAAAATCCTCATATGGAACGGCCCCTTCCACTAATATTCCATTAACAAAAGTGCTAGGCGTGCCGCCTACCCCAAAATTAGTTCCCTCTTGCAAATCATTCTGTACTTTGTCAGCAAATTCTCCGCTATCTAAACATTTAGTAAAAGCTGTTGGTTTAATAGTTTGATTACCTGATTCGCCACTTAAAAAACCAAAAGAAAAATTCTGTCCTGATAACAAAACTAATCCCCAACTAATCAAACTTACTAAAGCTACGCCAGTGATTAAACCAAAAATAAACACCAGTTTAGGTGAAGCTCCGGTAAAAATACCTAATTTAGTTGGAGGCGTGGGTAATGTATTATCCATAAATAAAAAATTAATAATTAAATAACTAGAAAAATTATATCACGCTACTGGGGTTGATGTCTAATTACTGTTACGGTCAATACCAAAGTTAACTTACTCAACCAGCGGGAGTTGGCTAAAAATTATTTAGCTAAACACCCTACAACAAGGTCTTAGAATTCATTAAACTTTTTTCTTACCTCTTCAGGAATAATCTTTACCCAATATTCATAAGGCGGGGAACCTTCTACTATTCTACCATTAATAAAAAAGGTAGGTGTACCGCGAACGCCTGCTGCCAAACCAGCATTAAAATCATCCTCTATCCCAACTAAATTAGAAGCGGAGATTAAGCAATTGTTAAATTTCTCTTCAGCTAAGCCTAAACTACGAGCTAAGGTTAAATATAAATTGGTATTTAAATCATCCTGATAAGTAAAAAGTAAATCATGATATTCCCAAAATTTTCCCTGCTCAAAAGCGCAATTAGCCGCTATAGCAGCCGAGACAGCTTCAGAATGAATAGAACTTACTGGAAAATCGCGGAAAATAAATCTTATTGTATCGGGATATTGGCTTAACACTCGTTTAATTATGGGCACTGATTCGCGAGAATAAGGACATTGGAAATCGCTAAAAACCATCAGAACAACTGGCGCTGACAAAGGACCTAAACTGGGGCCATTGCTGGTAGCCAAAATATTATTAACGCTAGTGATTAAATTTGTAGTTGGAGAATTTGTGTTATTAGCCAAATTATTATCACCTATAAACAAACTAATAAACAGGGGCAAGCCAAACCAAATTGCCACTAAACCAAGCAATATCCATAACCAAGGTCTTTGATACCACATTTTTTTAGCCCGTGGCAGGGGCGGTATTAATTGAGTTATTTCCTCGGACATACTGGTTTAAAATGGTATTTGATAATTTATTAACATAGTTACCCAGCCTAAAAATTTCTTCCACCAACCTAATATTAATAATACTCCCATTAAGATAATTATCCAACCGCCAATTTTAGTTAGTAAATTTATTGCTCTAATCCGCTGTTTTAGCCAAGGCAGAACACTGCTAATTAATAAACCGACTACTAAAAAAGGAATGGTTAAACCAAAAGTAAAACCAGTTAGCCACCAGACACCTTGCCAAAGATTAGTTGAAAAAACTCCAGTCCAAATTAAAATAGTTGCCAACACTGGCCCAATACAGGGCGACCACCCTAAAGCAAAGGTGGCGCCTACTAAAATTACATTAATTGGTTGATAACGCGTTAATTGCTTGGGGAAATTAATTTTAAACGTGCGATATAAAGCTGGCAATTTAAAAATTTCTATTAAATAAATACCCAACAAAATCAAAAAACCTCCGCCAATCTTTTCCAACAATAATCTTTTGCTTCTAAAAAACTGTCCGACGGTCGTAGCAGTTAACCCTAGAATAAAAAATACTACACCAAAACCCAGAGCAAATAATAAACTATTAATAATTACCCGCCTACGAACAGCCAGGGCCTGCCGATCGCTGACTATTTCTTTAATACTTAAACCAGTAATTAACGACAGATATACTGGCAGCATAGGCCAAACACAAGGTGATAAAAAAGCTATTGAACCGGCTAAAAAGGCAATAAAAAAATTAATTTGACTACCTTCTAAAAACATAATTTTATACTTTTTGAGTTAATTTTCTCCTGGTGACTAATTGAACAATAATTAATACTAAGACAACTATAATAATCGCCAAAGTTACATTTTTTATAATATCACTTAATAAAAGAAAGCTATGACCTAAAAATCTACCCAGCATCACAAATAATATAGACCATAATAAACCGGCAGGTATATCAACTTTTAAAAATTCTTTAAAATTCATCCTAGCCATTCCGGCAATAACAATTGACGAATGACCAAAAGAATAAATAAATTTAGTAATAAATAATGTTTTTTTGCCGTTTTCTTCAAAGTGTTGTTGTAACGCTTGAATACGAGACTGTTTCAACCAAATTAACCTGCCAAAACGATTTAACAAAGGTCTACCCCAACGATAACCAATTCTAAACCAAATAATATCACCAATAACCACCCCCGCAAAAGTAACAATAATGGAAATAAAAACATCTAAACTACCTAAAGAAGAAAGCCAGCCAGCCGCCAGAGGAAAAATTTCGCCCTCTACTACTACTCCCAAAAATAAAACAATATATCCATAAGTAGCAATCAATTCAGTAATACCATTCATATCAATAAACTATGAATTAATATCAGGCCAAGGCCAAGAACCGCGCGCTATTTCATAAGCATAAGCTAGTTGCAATAATAATCCTTCTGACCAAGCCGGACCAATCATTTGCAAGCCCACTGGCAAATTATCAGCTACCCCACAAGGTATTGAAACGGCTGGCAGACCAGCGATATTTACTGGCACAGTATTAATATCTGCTAAATACATTGCTAAAGGATCGCTGGCTTTTTCCCCTAAAACAAAAGCGGTAGTGGGGGTAGTGGGGCCAAGCACTACATCTACTTTGCTAAAAGCCTTTTTAAAATCATTTTTTATAGCTTCTCGTGCTAAAATTGCTTTACGGTAATAAGCATCATAATAACCAGCTGATAAAACATAAGTACCTAAAATAATACGGCGTTTAACTTCGGCACCCAATAACTGCCCTCGTGTTTTAGTATAAAATTCAAATAAATTAGGAGAAGCTACCGCCCGACCATAACGTACGCCATCATAACGCGCTAAATTAGCGCTAACTTCTGCTGGGGTAATAATATAATAAGTCGCTACGCCCAAAGGTACACTGGGCAGACTTACTTCTGTTATCCGATGTCCAAGATTTTGTATGATTTTGATTGCCTGATTAACTTCTGTTTTTACTTTACTATCTAAACCTTCAGCAAAAAATTCCCGCGCTACGCCCAAATGTAATTTTTTAGGCGCTTGTTCTAATAATTTAACATAATCTGGCACTGCTAACTTTTGGCTAGTAGCATCATTGGCATCATAGCCAGCAATAACTTGCAATACCTCAGCTGCTTCTTTTACTGTCATAGCCAACGGCCCTACTGTATCAAAAGAAGAAGCCATAGCAATCAAACCATAACGGGATACCAAACCATAAGTTGGCTTTACTCCCACCAAACCACAAAAGCTAGCTGGTTGTCTAATAGAACCAGCTGTATCGCTAGCTATCGACACTCGGCATTCACGAGCAGCCACTGCTGCTGCTGAACCTGAAGATGAACCACCAGGCACGTGCTGTTGGTTCCAAGGATTGCAAGTCACTTGGTAGCCAGAATTTTCCCCCGAGGCGCCCATAGCAAATTCATCACAATTGGTCTTGCCTAAGATTATAGCGTCAGCCGTTAATAATTTTTCCACCGCTGTGGCATTATAGGGTGGTAGATAATTTTGTAAAATTCGCGAAGCGGCAGTAGTTGCCACGCCCCGAGTCAGCAAAACATCTTTAATTGCTATCGGAACTCCATATAAACTTCCTAATTTTTCTTCTCTGGCAATTTTTTTATCAATGACTTTAGCTTGCTCTAAAGCTAATTCAGCTGTTACTTGTAAATAAGCTTTAATTTTAATATCTACTTTAGCAATATGTTTTAAATATGCTTGCGTGATTTCTACTGCAGACCATTCACTGTGTCTTAAACCTATTTGTAGTTGACTAATGGATAAATTTAATAAATCACTCATATTATTTCTGCCCAAAAACTGGCGGCGCTTTGATTAATTTATGCTGGTCTGTTTTATCAGCTATTAACAAGTTTTCGTCTAATGAAAATTTTCTAACCTGATCCGCTCTTAAAGCAGAATCTACTGTTTCTGATTGACTATTTACTTTACTAGCCAGTTTATTAACTTTACCTACATAATCTAAAATATCGGCCAGTTCTTTACTTAACCGGTTTATTTCCTGATCTGTTAATTGCAATCTTGCTAGTTTAGACAAATGTTCAACTTCTGATTTTGGTAATGACATATTAATAATTTTAAGCCAATTTTAGAGTTTTGGCAAAAATACTTAAACTCCTTTTGCCCCCGCGCTTGACAAATTTTTACAATATAACGACAATTAAAGTGTCTAAATGCAGGATGCGGGTAAATATTTTCCCTTCTTAAAAAGGGATTAATTAGTGGATTAGTGAACCTGTATCCTGCTGAAAAACAAAAAGGCGATTGTTTAAGTATTAATAATCGCCTTTTTCCTAAAATAAATCCTTATACGCCAAAATTATTAATTTAATATTGCCACCATCGCGTAAGCCTGCTGCGGAGCGGAAGTTGGCGAACGCGGGCGCGAGCGTGTTGCGTCCTTGCTGCATAGCGAGCGCCAGTGAGCCAAACGACCTGCCCGCCGTCCGCCTTCCTCTATGAAGGTGTGGAGATAAAGTGTTTTTAGTTGACGATGAATGGAAGTAATCACCAACTTAGACTTTGGCAGGCGGGGCACCGCTCAGGCTGAAGCGCCTAGGTGGCGATTCTTTCTGCTATTTCTTTAAAAGAAATGGCAAAGAAATAACTACCTCCGCCGAAAAAATAAAAAAGCAATAAGAAAAATTACCTAAAAAAGTAACAAAAACATTTAACTGACTAACTTTAAAAATTCATCCTCGTTAATTATCTTCACGCCTAATTTTTTGGCTGTCTCTGCTTTACTCCCAGGATTTTCACCCACCACTACTAAATCTGTTTCTTTACTTACTGATTCACTAACTTTACCACCAACTCGCCTAATGACTTGTTTGACTTCTTCCCTGGTAAAATTTTGTAAAGTACCAGTGACTACTACTATCTGGCCAACTAATTTACCTTGCTGGCTAATTGTTGCTGTTTTTTTAATAACTATACCTAAATCCTGTAATCGCCTAATAAATTTACGATTATGGCTATTTTGAAAAAAATCATAAATGCTTTTAGCCACTACTGGCCCAATATCTGCTACTTCTTCCAACTCTGACAAACTGGCTTGTTGTAGGTGAGTCAAACTGCCAAAATGGGAAGCCAATTCAATAGCTGTTTCCTCACCAACATGACGAATGCCCAAAGCATTAATAAAACGAGGTAATTCAATTGTTTTAGCTTTGGTAACTGACTCTATCAAATTCTGTGCTGACTTTTCAGCAAAACGCTCCAACGGCTTCAAGTCACCAACAGTCAAAACAAAAATGTCGGCAGCGTTTTTAATTAAACCTTGAGCTAATAATTGATCTAGTATTTTAGGACCCAAACCATCTATGTCAAAGTTTTTCTTACCCACAAAATGATAAAGACGTTCGCGCGTCACTGCATAACAATTTTTATTAGTGCAATACCAAGCCACTTCTCCCGCACGCCGTTTAACAGCCGAGCCGCAAACCGGACAGACTTTAGGCATGGCAAAAGATTTTTCCCTGCCACTGCGCAGCTTGGGCAAAACTTTAACAATATCTGGAATAATATCACCAGCTTTTTGCACAATTACAGTATCACCAACTCTAACATCTAAACGTTTAATTTCATCTTCATTATGCAGTGTGGCACGAGATACAGTAGTGCCAGCCAACTTAACTGGCTCTAAAACTACCACCGGCGTTAAAGCGCCAGTACGGCCAACTTGTATTATAATATCTTTTATTCTAGTGGTAGCTTGTTCAGCGGGAAATTTAAAAGCAATCATCCAACGTTCAGTTTTACCCACACTCCCCAAACGCCTTTGTTGTTTTATATCATTTACTACCAAAACTACGCCGTCGGTTTGATAAGGCAATTTTTGCCTTTTACTTTCCCATTCTTTAATATAAGTACTTATGGCTGCCAAATTAGGTAGAGAGCGACAATAAGGATTAATTTTGAATCCCAATTGTTTTAATAAATTATGTACTTCCTCGTGAGTTGTTTGTCCCGCATCGGTTAATATTTCAAACGCATAAAAATTCATTGCTCGCTGGCTGGCGATTTTAGAATCAAGCTGCCTAATAGAGCCAGCGGCTAAATTACGAGGATTAGCAAAAACGGATAATCCCTTAGCTTGCTGCTCTAAGTTAATACGCTCTAATTCTTTTTTATAAATCACCACCTCGCCTCTTACTTCTAAATAAGCCGGTAGCGACTGATTAATTTTTTCTAAACGCAATGGTATGCTTTCAATAGTGCGTAAATTAGAAGTTACCTCCTCGCCCGCCAAACCATTTCCTCGAGTGGCGCCTCTAACTAATAATCCTTGTTCATAAGTTAACACAATAGCCAATCCATCCATTTTCAATTCACCAAAGTAACTGGTTATTTTCTCTTTTAATAATTTTTCATTGCGTTCTTGCCAATCTTGAATTTCTTCTAAACTAAAAGCATCTTCAATTGAAATAACTGGCCGCGAGTGCCTGACTTTTTTAAATTTAGCCAAAGGTTCTCCACCCACCCGTTGAGTGGGAGAATCGGCCGTGATTAAATCAGGATACTGCTGCTCTAATTTAAATAATTCATGTTTTAAGGAGTCAAGAGCGCCATCTGAAATCTCCTGCTTATCTAAAACATGATAAAGATAACGATGGCGATCAATCTCCGCTCTTAACTTTTTAATACGCTCGACTGCCTGATGTTTGGTCATAATTAATAAATTAAAAATCAAAGCTTAACTTTAACCTCTTTTTAATTCTAACTTCAACACGCTTAATTATGTTTAAACTTTTACTTGACAATAGCTTGTTCGGTAAATAAAACATAATCAGCAAAACCATAAATTGGTAGCTGGCTGGGTATATTAGTTTGTAGCACCTGCCTAACATTTTTCTTTTGGCTGCGGCTTTTTACATCTAAATAATGGGAGAACTTTTTATTTTGATCAGGTACAATTCTTAAATTAACGATATGATTATTAAGCGCCTTAAATCTCACTTGATAGGTATGAGTCTTACTTAAAAAAGAACCCGCAGTAGAAAATGAGACTGGCGAACCCTGATCATTATCCAAACAAACACCAGCCGGGTTAACAAAAATACAAGCATAAGGCAAGCCAGAATGGGGTTTTTTAACTTCAAAACCGCTGGCGGTTTTATTAATAAAAGTGATTTCTAAAAACGAATCTATCAAATCAGAAGCTTCCGACCAATAAACCTCCAAATTATCAATATTATCTACATTGGGTTCAAAATCCAACTGAAAAGTTTCATCTTTTTTTAACAAAGGAATAACCACTTGGCTGCTAGGATTAATATTAATCTCACACTGCGCGCTATATAAACAACTGATATAAGTTATTCCACCACTACATCCTCCTCCTGGACAATTACTGGTTTGACGGACATCATATAAAGTTTGTTCCAAACCGCTTTCCGCGTCAGTATAAGCCACTAAAGCATTATCAATACTGGAAGCTTGCCTTAATTCACTAATCACCAATACCGCCACAGTTAAACCGCCAACAATTCCTCCGGCTAATAACAATAAAGCCAACAATAAAACATTACCGCGACGTTTAATAGTAAAACTTAAAGCCGAGCTATTTAGTATTTTATTGTTTAATTTATCTAACATAAGCGCGGGAAGTAACAGTTGTTTGTAAATAAATTGGTTTCTGGTCCTCAATTTTGATGTTAGTGCTGCTAGCCATTAAAACAATGGTTACCTGCGGCTGAATATCTGGCGTAGTCGTGGTTACATTTTCCGGAAAAGGATCTTCTAAGGGGGTAATATAAAATTTTAAAGTATCAATACTTAATTTAGGCGAAGAAACAACACTTTCCCCACCACCACCGCGTTCAATAGTAACACAAGCCACAGCAACATTTGAACCAGGGCATTGATTATGATGTCTGAATGCCACTGGAACGCCCTGACTAGTAATTAAATACAATTCGTTTACCTCATCATCAACTGGAATTTTGTCATCAGTATAAGCATCATAATCAATTAAATCCGACCTAATTTCCCGCGCCATTACTTCCAGTAAATAGCGGGCATCAGTATAAGCCACTTGGGTATCGCGTATTTTTTGCTGGGCTTTCTGTACATTAACAAAAATTTCCGCAATCAAAATAGAAGCCAAAGTAAAAATAAACATCACTATTACCACTTCCATTAAAGTAAAGCCGCGACGGGAAATCAATTTTGAAAAAAAATTATTCATTTTAAGTAATCTCAAAAGTTAAAAGTCAAAACGCAAAATTACAAAGCAAAATTCAAAACTTTTAAGTTTTAAATTATGGTTTTGACTTTTGAGATTTGAATTTTGAATTAACATAATTAGCGCCAATTATATAAATATTCTTCCACGCTCAACTGCCTTTTACTAACGCCGCCAAAAATACCAGACGCTTGCCAAGCAACCTGTACTTGAATCCGAATGCCAATTTTAGTATCGCTAGCGCCGCAATCAATCTCCCCCGCTTGTACCCCTGATGTTGCGCAAATTGGATCTAATAAAATCATTCTCTGAAAACCGGTCGCAGGAAAACCCGGCATGCCTTGATACCATTCGTGGGTAGTGCCGTCACGATACAATTTAAACTCCTGACTATTAACATCTCTACTAGCTACAAAATCAATTGTAAACTCAACTGGCGTATCCGGCGCTGAGCTGGGCAAGGTTAAAATTGCTCTAGCTCCTTGATTAACGGCGCTGGGCACCAAACCATCGTCCCAAAAAGTAGCGGGGGCAGAGTTTGCCGCTTTAAGCCAATTACTGTCTCTGATTCCCCGCGCCACATCTATGGCCTCCCGCGCTAAATTAGCCGCCACGATTCTCTGGCCGCTATCAGCTACCGCTGAAATATTTTTTAAAGTCAAAGCCAGCACCGCTCCTAAACCCATTAAAATCAAACCAATGGCCAACATTGCTTCCAATAAACCCTGACCCGCTGGAGTTTGGGCTAAAATCTTTCGCTGGCTATAGAAATTATTCATAATATGATTGGCCAGTTAACCTATTTAATTTTACCGTAATTTCCCTTTCAGTTCTACTATGCTTTAACTTAATTTCCACCAAATTAGTAGTATCATTAGTATTAATAATAACCACTTCGCTCAAAGGCGAAAAAACAATATTTAAAGTCGCAGCAGCAGGCACCATGCTTTCTATAGAAACATTAGCTGGCAAAGAAACGGTTTTCAACAATAAATCATCAGTAGCGTCATAAGTATATTTAGTTGAATAGACATCGCCGCAATCAGCAAAGGCGATAATAGAGAGTGGCGCATTGGTGATTCGCACGCCATAGCCATCAGGAGGTTCGCTAGGTTCGGGCTGCGACGAATCACATTTGACTGTTTCGCCAGAATTGGTTTTAGTTTGCATTTCCCGCAAAGTGGTTTCAATCGCTTCAGCGCCGCCAATTAATTCATCACGATATTGCCCGCTGCGAAAATTGACAATTACCATGGCGGTAATCAGCACAAAAATCGCAACAGAAATTACCAGCTCCATCATGGTAAAACCGTTTGGCTTATGATGATTATTAATACAAAAAATTTTCATAAAAAATCTGAAATTCCGACATTAAACATAATTAAATGCAAAATGCAAAAATCAAAATGAAAATCTTATAAGAGTTAAAATACTAGAGCCCAGC
>CAZGYI010000002.1:0-23391 GCA_964530635.1 uncultured Gammaproteobacteria bacterium
TGCCAAATTTCGCTATTAAATGCTATTTAAAAGGGCGAGATTCAAGTAAGCTATGATAATAATAATATGTTAAACCTTAATTCATCTCTAGAGCAAGTTCCAGGTATTGGTCCGGCTACTTTAAGAAAATTAACCAAATTAGAGCTAAAAACCTGCTCTGATTTGCTTTGGCACCTGCCTTCTCGCTATGATGATTTTTCTCATATTATACCAATTAAATCTATTAAAATCGGGGAACGAGCAACTATTCGCGGCAAAATTCAATTAATTCAAAACCGCCGGTCGTGGAAACGCCATATTTCAGTTATTGAAGCTTTGATTAGCGATAATTCTGGTAGCGTCAAGTGTATTTGGTTTAATCAGCCTTATCTAACTCAAACTTTAAAAAACGGCCAAAATGTTTTTTTAGCTGGTATCTTACGCCAAACTAATTATGGCTTACAACTGGAACACCCAACTATTGAACCAATCAGCTCCCAACCGCTCCATACCAGGCGATTAATACCATACTACCCTTTAACTTATGGTTTGACTTCGCGTCATTTGCGTCAACTAATTGCCAGGATTTTGCCGCTGGCCCGACAACAAATCGATTGGCTGCCAGAAATAATTCTTAAACAATACCATTTGATAAAACTTAACCAAGCTTTAACTTGGATACACCACCCCAACAACTATCAAGAACTAGCCAGCGCCCGCGCTCGGCTAGCTTTTAATGAATTATTTTTACTAAGAATGTGGGCTAAACTAGCGCGGGCTAGCTCTGCTCAAAAAAAAGCCAAAATTATTCCCTTTAACATGGCTACTAAAAAATTTGTTGAACAACTACCCTGGTTTTTAACCCAAGATCAGAGAAAAATTACCTGGCAAATTATTAAAGATTTAGGAAAATTACAACCAATGAACCGTCTATTACAAGGTGATGTAGGTTCTGGCAAAACCGTAGTAGCTGGCATTGCCGCGCTTAATGTTATTTTAGCCGATGGTCAAGTAGCTTTATTAGCACCCACAGAAATTCTAGCTGAACAGCATTTTACCACCTTAACTTCTTTATTCAAAAAATGGCCTATTACACTAACGCTGTTAACTCGTTCTCACCGTACTGTCTACTCTTTCGCCACTAGTAATCGAGTAGCTAAAAAAACGAACCTCGAAGAAATTAAAAAACAATTAAAAGAAAACAAAATTAATTTCCTGATTGGTACTCATGCTATTTTATCAGAAGATATAAAAATACCAAATTTAAATTTGCTAATTGTTGATGAACAACATCGTTTTGGGGTAGAACAAAGACAAACTTTAACATTAACTAAAGCCAACATTACCCCACATTTCTTATCCCTCTCTGCTACCCCTATTCCCCGTTCCTTAGCTTTAACTATTTATGGTGATTTGGATTTTTCCTTACTTAAACAAATACCTGAGGGTAGAAAACCGATTACTACTAAAATTATTCTACCTACAGAACGACCTCAAGCATATGACTTAATTAAAAAAGAAATAGCAGCCGGCCATCGTGTTTTTATTATTTGCCCTTTGATTGAAGAATCAGACGCCTTAGGTGTCAGAGCAGCTACTAACGAACAAGAACGTCTTAGCCGAGAAATTTTTCCCAATATTAACATTGGTTTACTGCATGGTAAAATGTCGGGTAAAACCAAAAGTCAGGCAATGCAAAATTTCAAATCTGGCAAAACGCCGATTTTGGTGGCTACTTCAGTGGTAGAAGTAGGAGTTGATGTGTCCGAAGCTACAGTAATGGTAATTGAGGGAGCCGAACGTTTTGGTTTAGCACAATTACATCAACTACGCGGCCGGGTAGGCCGCAGTCACCGCCAAAGTTTTTGTTTATTATTCACTGATTCTACTAACACCAAAAGTAACCAACGCCTAGAAGCTTTAGTAAATTTTTCCAATGGTTTTGATTTGGCTGAACAAGATTTAAAACTTCGCGGTCCTGGTGATTTACTTGGTTCGACGCAAGCAGGTTGGCCAGCTTTAAAAATCGCTTCGCTAGCCAATAGTGAGTTATTAGAAAAAGTCCGCCAGGCAGCTGATCAATTACTACAAACTGATCCACAACTAGAAAAAAATCCTTTAATTAAGCAAAAAATTCAGAACATAAATTTTCATCCAGAATAATTTATTATTAAATTACTCGTTTGTAAAATTCTCATGATTGTTATAAAAATACAAATAAATCAAGGGTTTAACAAAAGAACATTGACAAATTATTTAAAATAGTATATAAAGTAATAAACAAAAAATCGTCCTAACTCAAAGAGCCGTTGGTTAAAGAGGAAGGTTTACATACCACTCCCTTCGCACGCATCCTAAAAGGGCAAGGCATGAGTCTCCCTTTCTCCTGCAGACTGACCCTCTGTAGGCTAACGGCTTTTTATTTAAATAGAACATTAACAACTTAAACTTACAAAATTTATCTAATCCACTAATCCCATCAAAAACCCGACGGAGAGAATAATGAAAATATTTAATGATTCAAGTTAACTTTACCCATATTTATACTTCAAAAAATATAATTAACTATTAAAAAAGACTAAAAGACTAAGGAATAAACAATGGGTAAAAAAAATTGCAGCGCGCTGAAACCTGACATTCATCTTTTGGGAATAATCCCAAATAGATCGAACGGACAGGACAAACCACAAGATCAAGTCGTAAAAGTAAGACTTGACCTTGAAGTTCCCCTGATACAGATCGACGGGAAACAAAATAATGCCTTAGAAATGCTAAGGCTCCAAAAGAAAGTTGATACAATCAATATTATCAACGGAGAAATGTTGGCAGTTATTGTCAACAGATTCAAAGTATATGATTTTACGGATTTAGGAATATGTATGACGAATCAAGTTTTTGAAAAAATGCTAATACAGCTAAAAAAATTATCGTTTCCTAATCCCAAAAAAATTATCGTTGGTAAAAACCAAATCACCAATCAAATCACAATATAAGGAGAAAAAACAATTTTATAAACTCAAAAAGCCGACGCTTATTACAGGTCGGCTTTATTTTATTTAATAAAAAATCTCCAGGGTTTATGTTTCCATAAACCTGCATAATCAACGCCGATCCGAGGTGCTGATTTTATTTTTTTGCGCGGCAAATTGCTCCCATATTCTAACCAAATTTTTTTACTGGTTAGTAAATTTTCATTATTTAACCTTTTATCAATCTTAAAATACTTACACACTTTGCCTGGCCCGCCAATCAACTCTAATTTATGATGGGGAAATTTTCCCGATCGGGACTTTTTCCCTGAAATGATTGGTTGCGCTGCTCTAATCAGCACCGCTGCCGGGTAACCTAGTTTTCCAGTTACAATATTAAAACAATAATACATCCCGTAAATTAAATAAATATAAGCTCTGGCAGCTTCCCCAAACATAACTTCAGTACGCCCCGTTCGCCCGCGTGAGGCATGCGAAGCTTTGTCTTGAAGCCCGATATAAGCTTCAGTTTCGCAAATTAAAGCTCGTTTAATATTTCTTCCTTGTTTTCTAACTAAATAACAACCCAAAAGTCGGCGGGCTAATAATAAAGTTTTTTGTTTAAAAAAAGTCGGGCCTAATCTTCGCTCTCTCATAACTGATCATCCAACCAGTTAACAGCTTCGGCTATATTTTTTACCTGAATTATTTCTAAATCTGCTGGTACTTTTACTTTACTATCCAAACTAGCAGTAATTACTTGTTTTAATCCCCAGGCCGCAGCTTCACTTAATACTTTGCTAACTTTAGCCACACTGCGCACCTCACCGCCTAAACCCACTTCACCTATTACCACTGCTTCCTGCGGTATAGTTCTTTTTTTATAAGCTGAAGCTAAAGCCAAACAAACTGCTAAATCTAAACCCGGCTCCCGACTTTTAAAACCACCGACTAAATTAATATAAACATCGCTATAAGATAATTTAATTCCGGCTTTTTCCGATAATACCGCCAACAACAACTGCAAACGATTATAATCAAAACCCGAAGCAGTACGCCTGGCCTGACCATGCCGACTATGCGCTACCAAAGCCTGGACTTCAATAAAAAAACTGCGCGAACCTTGGTTAATACTAGCCAAACACGCTCCCGCGCCTTGATGACGATTAGCTAAAAATACTGCCGAGGGATTAGCCACTTCTTGCAAACCATTTTCGGTCATTTGAAAAATACCTACTTCGTCAGTCGGGCCAAAGCGATTTTTACTAGACCGTAAAAACCGCAAACTTGAAGAAACTTCACCCTCAAAATTTAAAACCACATCTACTAAATGCTCTAAAGTTTTGGGTCCAGCCACCAAACCGCCCTTGGTAACATGGCCGATTAATAAAGTAGTTAAATTACTCGCCTTGGCCAACTCTACTAACTTAGCGGTAACAGTTTTAATCTGGTTGGTATTGCCTGGCGTACCACTAATATCAGAGGCTGAAATAGTCTGTAAAGAATCAATAATTAATAAACCCGGCTTGTCTTGTTGACTGGCGCTGATAACAGCCTCTAAACGTTGATCGTTAACAAATGACAAATTGGCCGGCTGTAAACCTAAACGCTGCAAGCGTCCCCCCACCTGTTCAACTGATTCTTCACCAGAAACATATAAAATCTTATCAGGAAAATGTGAGGCTAATTGCAAAACCAATGTTGATTTACCAATGCCAGGGTCGCCGGCTAATAAAACTACTGAACCCTCTACTAAACCGCCGCCTAAAACTCTATCCATTTCCTTAATAGTAGTAGATTCACGCCTAAATTGGTTCTGTTCCGAGCCTAATTTAATCGAGGAAACTGATGGCAGGTTTTTGGTTGCTGATAAAAAAATTGGAGCGTCGCTAACTGTTCCCCACTTGCCACATTCAGAACAACGCCCTACCCATTTAGGATATTGCGCTTGGCAGTTGCTGCAGAAATAAACTTTACTATCTTTAGACATAGACTAAAGTGTTTGCAAAAAACTTTCTAATGCTTCTACCGTAACCTCTCCGCGATACAGTTGACCATTAATAATATAAGCGGGCGTTTCCCTAAGTCCTACAGCTGCTATTTCTTGCTGATTAAATTGAATTAAAGGCAAAGTTTCGCTATTAATCAAACAAGTAGTAAATTTAGCCATATCTAAACTAAGATTCTGCGCCAAAGATAAATAAAAATTACTGCTTAAAACATCTTGATTGGTAAACAAATACTGCTGATATTCCCAAAATTTTCCCTGGCGACCAGCGCATTGAGCTGCTTGAGCCGCAGCCAAAGAATTGGGATGGCTGGGAATAATAAAATCTTTCCAAACTAATTTTACTTGCGCTGAATTATCTTTAGTAAATTTTAATACCACTGGAGAAGTTTCAGAGCAATAAGGACATTCAAAATCGGCTAATTCAATAATGGTCATTTTAGCAGCTGCTGAACCCAAAACAGGGTCTTGGGGTGAAATAGTAATTTCAGCTGGTGATTTTGAATTAACTATTTCTTTTGTTGTTGATTCGGTTGTTAAATTATTGTTTGAGTTGGGTGACAAAAAAAGATTTTCAGTATGAATCTTTAGTATAAAAAAAACCAGTACTATTGCCAGCGCGAAAGATACCCAAAAAAATGGTTTTTGCCACCAAGTTTCTGCCATACTAATTTAAGGATTTAACTGTAAACTGCGTAGTTGCCCAGTTGTTTCATCAACAAAATAAAGAAATTTACCATCGCTAGATATACTTAAACCAGATGTAGGCATACCTTTTCCTTGATCATTAACTGGACTAGCTACAATGCTGCTGTTGCCATTAACTAAATCTACCCGATAAATTACATCAGGCAAACCTTGAGCTAACTCGCGCACATAACCGGCGCCGGTGGGTAAATTCTGGGGCACGGCGCAATAAGCAATTTGAGAGCCCGAAACCATAGTACATTTATCCACCCAAGTAGTTAAACCTATTTGTTTTTTATTATAACCAACTCGGTCAAGCGAAGCTTCTACCAGCCATAAACTAGGCAGATAATCAGTTTGGTCGCTGTAAACACTATACAACAATCTGTCGCCGGTTGGAGTCCATTGGGCAGCAAAGCCACGTCCGTCAATTTGCAGTGACTTAAAATTCTCCCCATGAAAACCAATTAATAATACTTCTTGGGAAAATAAACCCATAGGTTCACCGGTTCTGGACAAAGCCACTACTTGACTATTGGGCGACCAAGCTACTTCCACTTTATTGGCATTATTACCCATTGGTTCAATCCCCTGCAAAGCTGAACCATCACTATTAATAGCTACTAACCAATTATCCGAATCACTTCCCTCGCTTAAAAATTTTCCAGCTATTTGTTCACTGGTCGGAGAAAAAGAAAACTCAGTCATTTCTTTAGGTAAAGTATATTGTTTTTTCTGATTAAAATCATAAACAATATTAGCGCCGTCAGGAAATTCTAAAATAGCCTTATTGCCATTGGGCGACCAAGTAATATTTTTAGCGCTCATATAAACATCATCGCTTAATGATTTTTGCGTCCCGTCCGCAGTTATTTCATAAAATTTGCCATCTAAAGGATTATAAAAACGCGCCGTATTGGCAACAGCTACCGGCGACCTGACTGGAGTTTGAGTTACAGCTTTGGCTGTTGTTTCGCCTCCTGCGGCAATAGTTGGCAATTTACTTCCAGGCGCCACTGCTCCGGGGCGGGTAGGGGTAGACGGCAAAGTAGTAACTGGCTCGTCTGGCTGCACATTAACATTACCCGGGCCAATGAGCGGCAATACGCCAACTGGATAATCTTCATTTTCCAAGGGCAATTCCCCAGGTTCAGTTTTAAAAACCAAATAAAAAATAAAGGCAATCAATATAATGCCAATGATTAATAAAATTAAGATATATAACTTTGTCCTGTCAATGTTTTCAAACATATTTATATTATAACATAAAATTATACCGCCAACAAATGTAATATGGTTAAAACATCGGCCAAACAAAATCGGGGATTTTTGTCCGATCGGACATTTTTCCCTAATTTTAAATTATGTTATAATTTAAAAGTATAATTTAAGGGTATGAATAAATCTTCTTCTACTAAAGCTATACTATATCAGATAGCTAACTATATTAGACAAGGATTAACTATAGCAATGGAAATGCACCGCTATCAAAAAATTTATTTGAGTGGCGGGGGCCACCAACAAGTAGTGGAGATAAAACAGATTCATAAACAACGGGTTTGGCGTGACAAATTTTATCAATTAAGGAGATCCGGCTATCTAAAAACCAAAAAAATGGGAAATAAATTAATTATCACCCTAACTAATAAAGGACAGCGGTTAAATCTACTTCAACAAATCAAACAAGCTCCCAAATGTTCTGCTGGATTCTCTACTTTAGTAATTTTTGATATACCAGAACAAACTGCCAAAGCCCGAAGAGAATTAAGACAATTTTTACAAGCAGCTGGTTTTAAACAACTGCAACGTAGTGTTTGGTTGCACTCTTGCTATATAGTTAAAGAACTGAAACAATTTCTCAATGAAAGAAAATTAACAGAATGGGTACGAGTTTTTCAAGGCGAGATTGTAAAGTGATAAATCAAATCCTCTAATAAAACAAGAGAATATCCTATCGGGGATTTTTGTCCGATCGGACATTTTTCCCTAATTTTTAAAATATCATATATTAGCTTTAAAAATTTGCAAACTTGCTATAACACCCCAAAATTCTGTCCTCTTATTCTATTAAAATTCTAGAAGATAATGCCAATGATTAATAAAATTAAGATATATAACTTTGTCCTATCAACATTTTCTAACATATTACTATATTTTAAGTATACTAAATATCATAACTACCTCTATTAATCGTCGCCAAGAGCAGGAAAATCTGTTCTATTAATCAACAAATTACACGATAATAAATCTTTAATCGCGGAGCAGGAGCTATTTGCACCACATACTATACTCTCACAAGGAAATTCTTCACCACATGAACATGGCTGATAACTATTCCTACAAAATGATAATTGTGTTCCTGGTGGGGCAAGTGGAAAATCACTAGCTTTCCAAAGAACCGCTTCTGAAACTTCAGACCAACTGATATTATTATACTTAATACTCGCAATTGACTTACAATTAGTGCCCGCTTTACCTACTGCAAATACATCATCGACTTTATAACCTGGACGATCATCATTTACCTCTACTAATAAAACATACCCTCGTGGCGCAAAATTGCCACATGGTTTACCAATCGCCTCATCCCATGAGGTAACTCTACTATAAATATCTACGCCAGCACCTAACACATATAAACTTGTGCCCTCTGCCAAATTTCGCTCGACTCGTGTTTTAACGAGTTTATTATCCTGACAAATAGCAGCCAAAGCCATATGATCAATATAGGCATTACCCGACCATCTAATACTCCCTGTGGCTATCAAACCATCAGCACACCCAGCTTTCGCCGACGTCTCGCTAGGATAAATACAGACACTTCCAATACCAGGACAACTCTGTCCAATACATTCATTCCCTGTCTGGGGGTGTGAATATTTATTCCCGCAACTAGCCGCAGCTTTTTGATCGTTACCAAAAGTCTCCGTCGTGCCAATAGGACACCAGTTACCGCTCATAGTTTTTGTTTTTATCTTAGGAATTCTAAGTTCAGCAATTTCCACTAATTTAGGATTAACCAAGCTTAATAAACTATAAGACAACAGCGCTATAACCAAGCCAACTATAGCGCTAAAAAACGCTTCGTTGGCGTCTTTGATTGCTTCGGCTCGGCCAGCTGCTAAAATACGCTTGAAGCCCGCCCACATAATCACCACCACTGCCATTACAGCCAAAGCCGCCATAAAAAATTTATAAAACACAGACAAATACTCGGCAAAACCACTAACCTTTTCTAATAACCCACCACTAGTGGTGGGAATAGGTACTTGCAACTTTATGTCGGGATTAATCGCATAACAAAAACCTAATTTTTTACCTTTTTTGGCCGCCTCTTCACCACAGGCTTTTTTAGCTTCAGGAGTATAATCAACAAATTCACCATTAGTATTAGTACACTCTGGTTCTTCCCAACACTGTGTCATGATATTAGTATCGTCTGCTGCTTTAACCAAATTCGGCTGAAAAAAAACCATAGCGGGCAATAAAATAGCCACTGCTAATGAATAAAGTACAAATTTTGACACTAATTTCATACAACTTAATTATAACTTATCTGATACTGTTTTAACAATTTAACGCCTTAATACAGCAATGATTTATATCTCCAATTAAAATTTAACTCAAAACGCAAAACTAAAATATCAAAACCATAGCCTTAAAACCTAAAACCTTTTATTTTTTAAAGTCAACAGGCTTGCGCCTAATATATTACTCAATTCATTTAATTCAAATAATAACTCGTTCACTTTGTTTTTATCTGCTTCTGTAGCATCTCGTAATAGTCCAAACCAATATTTACTTTCGTTAGCTGATTTCAAGGCAATTTCATAAAACTTGATAAAATCTCTTCTAGATGATGAGGATTTAGCCTCTACTATATTTGCGCCTATAGAGGTAGCGGATCTTAACAACTGGTCAGCTATAATCCAATAAACCTTCTTGTCTGGTAATCTTTCTAAGAATTTAATAACCTTTATGGAAAAATAATAACATCGTACTTTTAGGTCAGTTTTGGGGTTTTGAGTTGTGGTTTTAATTTTTGACATTTGATTTTTGAGATGATATTTCAATATACTATTAAATAACTTGCATTTTAAGGTTTGGATTTTGAATTATCTAAATATCGGTTTTGGGGGGTTAAATTATGGTTTTAACTTTTGACATTTAGGTTTTGAGCTAACGTGTGTTACTACGCTCATAAACTGCCTACCACCTCTATTACAGCATCCAAACCAATTATCTGAACACACTGCACTACATCGTTGGCGCAGGCATAAACCAAAGCTAATATTAAAATCGCCAATAATACTATCCAAGTATATGGATTAAAAATAAGTGCTACTAAAGTGGAAATAATCCATTTCAACACTGCTTTTTTAACCTGCCTTTTAACTTGCGTTTTGGCAACTTCCAAAGCCGCCTTGGCAGTTTGGCCCAGTATGCCATGTTCCTGCCCCTTACTTGATTCCGCTTGCGCTTGTTGTTGCCGTTGTAATAACTCTTGCTGTCTTGTTTCGGCATATTGAGCTTCAGCTTGACCTTGCTCCTCCGGGCTTTCCAGTTCAGTTTTTTGAGTTAAATCTTCTGGCTCCATATAGCTATTTTTGCCAAACTGCTGAATCCACTTTCCAGTCTGCCCCTGTCTTTTCCAACTGCAATAAAATTTTCTGATAACTAATCTGAGCCTCTCCGCCGACTGTAAAAACCTCTTGCCGTTGGGTGTTGACCATCACTGTGGCCGCGGCATTATTTTGCTCCAAAATCTCAACTGACAACGCCCTGGTGGTTACTGAATAGTAATCTGCCGGCGAAACACTGGAATTAATAATATTATCCACCCAATATTTCATTCTGGGAGTATATAAATAATCCAAATCTTTTAAATTTTGAAAACGTATCGAATTAGCATAACTGCCAAACCGACTGACAAAACTTAAACACAAAGTTTTTAAAATTTGTTCTTCTTGATTAATCTTAATTGGCGGCTCTGGAACAACTTCGGTAATAGGAATTACCTCCACCTCTACCGGCTCATTAGTTACCTGGGGAATTTCCGAGCCCGCTGGCTTGTTTGACAAATAATTATAAACATACCAACCGCCTGCCGCTAAAATAGCGGCCATAATAATCATAATAATCAATTTCTGCCAATTTAACATATTATTCATAATAACATTTTAACACGGTAACACGGTAACGGTATAACATAATAACACTGTAACATATATTTCAAGATTTAACTCAAAACGCAAAATTTAAATCTCCAAACCGCGGGTTAAAATTCAAAATGTAAATCTCAAATCTCAAAATGAAAATTTAAAACTAAAAATCATTATTTTCTACCTTTCATAGTCAAAACACCCGCTCCGATAACGTTAGCAATCTCCTCTACTTCTTTAAATAGTTGATCAGCTTGTATTTTTAAATTAAAATCGCTTTCTTTAACTAAAATTAACCAATACTTTGTTTCATTTGCGCTTTTCAAGGCAATCTGAAAGAATTTTAAATAATCTAATTTAGAACTTGAAGCTTTTGCTTCAATAATATTTGCTCCGATAGAGGTAGCTGACCGAATTAGTTGATCGGCTATGGACCAGAGATTTCTATCTTTTCTAATTTCCTTGCAAAACTTTATTACTTTCAAAGAAAAAACGATTAATCTCTTATTAAACTCTATTTTAAATTTTGCCTTGTCATTTTGCATTCCCGCCTGCCTAAGCCTGTCCTGGGTCAAGCTTTAATGATAAATGATTAAATCTAATGATAAATAGCATATAATAGTTGACTAATGACGGCATCTGGCGGGCAGGTTAAGGTTTGAATTTTGAATTATCTAAATATCAGTTTTGGGGTTTTGAGTTGTGGTTTTAATTTTTGACATTTGATTTTTGAGATAATATGTTACTGTGTTAATGTGTTACTGTTCGTCCTGTGCCAGGCTTTCTTCAAATTCTTTTTTAGCTTGCTCAATTTCCAAAAGCTGCCTGGGGTCGGAAGTAATTAATTGGTCTTCAGTATAAGAGGCTACTACTTTAATAGCCGCGTGTTTAGCGCCGGCAAAAAAGATACCCTCGCCCAGACCGCATTCCAGTAATAAATATTTTTCTCCTTCGGTTAATAAAAAGGTGCTACTAATCTTGTCAATACCGGCTGGCGACTGTTTTAGTAATAACTGCAAGCTGGAATTGGTAACAATAGCCTGGCCATAAGGCGAATTTAAAAAATCGTTGACATCTTGGGTAATGGTGGTAACTCCTAAATAATACTTGCGGCAACGTTTGACTAAAGCAAAAATAAATTTGGCGCTGTCTTCGTTTTGCATTAGCCACCACGCCTCGTCTATCACCAAAATTCGTTTTTTCATTTCTGATCTGACAATATTCCAGATATAATTAACTATGGTATAAATCGCCATTGGCCTTAACTCATCTTCCAAATCACGAACTGAAAAAGTGACTAGCTGATTCTTAACATCAATATTAGATGGATTGTTTAAAAGCCCGGCAAAAGTGCCTTGGGTATATTTTTTTAAACGAATTAAAATATTCTCTGCTCCGGTCATGCCAGAAAGCACTTCTTCCAAATCAGACATCACCGGCGGCTCAATTCGCGACAGGTCGCTGGAGGGAGTAATATCTTTCTTGGCATAAGTTTCAATTAAAGCCCGATCCAAGATAGAATCTTCTTCGTGCGTTACTTTGCCCAGCATTAATCTTAATAAACCCTTTAAGGTAATCACAGCTGAACGAATAATATCGCCGGCATTCACCTCGCCCACCGGACGGGGCAGATCAAACGGATTAATATGCGATCGGGAATTTAAAGAAATATTAATGTAAGCGCCGCCCACAGCATCAGATAGGTGTTTGTATTCCATTTCCGGATCAATAATAATTACATCCGTGCCCATCATCATTGACCGCAAAACCTCCAATTTAACCGCGTAACTTTTACCAGCGCCCGAAGTGGCAAAAACTACTGCATTGGCATTTTGCAGAGAAAATCTATCAAATAAAATCAAGCTGTTATTGTGCCGATTAATACCATATAAAATACCATTGTCGCTAGTTAATTCCGACGAAGTAAAAGGGAAAGACGAAGCAATTGGCGAGGTATTCATGTTAAAGTAAATCTGCAATTCATCATTGCCCAGAGGCAAAGTAGAGTTAAAGCCTTGTTCGGTTTGCCAAAGGGCGCGGCGTGAGTAGATTAATTTTGAACCAAAAATAGATTCGATTTGTTCAGATAATCTATCTAATTCTTTTTCCGTATTGGCATAAAGTGTTACATACAGACCAAATTGGAAAAATTTTTCCGTACCTTGGGTTAAGTCATCGCGCAATTTTTCAATATCCTTTAAGGCTGTCTCGCGAATCGGGTCTCGCGGAGCGCCTTTTTCCTGATCAGCCACAATCTGCGCTTCCAACGCTCCTACTTTATTGCGTAACTGCTTTAAAATAATCTCCACTTTAACTCGATAGAAAAACATGGCAATATCCAGTGTGGTATTCATATTAATAATCGGAGTAAACCAACCAATAGAAATATAACGCGGATAATTCATTACAAAAATAGTGCGCAAAAAAATACCATTCAACTCAACATGATTGGGCAGTACCCTAAACGAAGCGGGAGCTATTAAATCATTAATTTTAACTGTCCCCTCGCGCAATACTCTTTCTGCCTCTAGTAATTCTCTACCCGAAAGCTTAGTTTCTTCCTCTATTGACGTTGTAACAGTAGGAACAGCTAATTGTTTTTTAATTTTTTTTACAAATAAAGCCACAATAGTAAAATAAAAATTTAAATATCAACCTGCCCGCCGCGCACTTTTTATTAACGACGAGTTATTGCTTTGAGTTAATATTCGACCATTGATCATCATATAAATTATTTAAGTATTAGCTTTGGCAGGCGGGAAATCAAAATATAAAATTATTTTAAATTTTAATTTGTCATTTTGCATAATTATTTTTCAACCAAGGGCTGATCCGCCTTGGGCGGAGAATTTTACATTTTAAATTTATTAGCTTTCAATTTGCAACTTGTCTAAAGTTGCCAATTTTTCTGTTTCCTGCAATTCCGGATTATAAGTATTATAATAAAGTTCAATTAAACCTTGGGTATCCAACCGAACAGATTTTAAAGACATAGAGGTTAGAGCTGAAAGAATAAAATCCACCCGGCGTTCCATGGTCTCTTTATATTTAGCAAAAGTATCGCGGGAAATCTTAATGGTTTTGCTTAAACTGAATACGCCTTTTAATCTGCGCCAAAAACCTAATCGTTTATCCGACAACGAACTATAAGGCACCACCACAAAAAATCTTTTGGTCATAATCTCTCCTAAAGTTACTAATTCTTTAATATAAGCAGTATAATCATCTGTCATTACCCGTAATAAATCATTGGGTTGCTGTTTGGTTAGGCTATTTAATTTTTCTAAATAACCGTCAATATTCAAACGACGCGATTGTATTACTATTTGCACTGGCCATTCCAATGAATTTAAAAAACTAATATAGGCCTGGATTACCGCATTTTGTTCTTCCTCGCTTTTTAAGGAAAAATTAATTGACGAACATATAATTACTGCGCGCAAAGTGCCGTCTTTCATAATAACACAATCATCCCTAATTTCCGCTATATCTAAATAAGTTTGGGTGGGTGGTCCTTTTTTGGGTGCAGCTAATTTATTCCTGGACATAATTTTAATTCAAAAGTTAAAAGTGAAAAGTTAAAAATTGTTTTTTATATTTTTGTCATAGCGAGCGTCAGCGAAACAATCTAGACTGCCACGTCTCTCCGCCCAAGGCGAATCGGCGCGCGGTAACACAATGACTTTTTACATTTTAATCTATCATTTTGCATTTTGATTTTTGAATTTTGAATTTTGAATTAACATAAATTAAGTATAGCACTAAATTTTACATTATTTATAATCGCTCTTTGCTTCCATCTCTTCTGGTTTATAGGCCCCGCCTGTGTCAACCAACAAAGTTAATTCCTGAAGACGAGAATGCGACAAAGAAACATGAGCTTTGGCTAACACCTTGGGCAAACCGACATCTTTGCCGCTTAAATATTTGCTTGATTCTTTAGCGTTAAACTCTTTATACCAAACCCGCAAACGCGGCCGCTTAAATCCTTGAATAATATTAATTACAAAAAAATGAAACGGCATACCATTAACTTTCAAAAAAGCGAAACTGCCAAAAATAACTATAGTAAGTATCCCCTCTAATAAAAATAAAGAAAAATCAGTTAATTTAAATTCCAAAAATAACAACAATCCGCCAACTAATAGTATTAAAAATTGCCTAGTGGTAATTGGTCCAATAATTTTATCTTCAACATCAATAAATTGGGGAATAACAAATTGCTGCATATTCTTCACTTTAACAATCTAACAATTTAACACTCTAACATAATAATAAATTTTGTTAATTTGTTACTGTGCTATTCTGTTACCGTGACTAAAACCTTAGCTTCTTATTCAAATCAACAATTGCTTCAAATTCAGCCACAGTTAATGTTTCAGTGTCTTGGCTTTGATGCTGACTGATTATTTCCGTAACTGGTTTAGCCTGCTCAATACTCTCTCGTCCTAAATTTACATAAAGACGATAGACTCGTGATGCCTGCCAGGCGCGAATAGCCTGATATTTTCTACCAATTCCTGTTTCCCCAATTAACTGGATTTTGGCTAATATCTTATTAACCACTTCATTGGCAGTTGGGCCCAGCCTCCTAAAATCAACCAAATTCATTTCTTTTAACTCTTCCAGTGGCCCAAAAACTCTAGGCGGCGCTTTAACATCTACCAATTTGGGTTTAACTGCTACTTTTTTCTCTGGTACAGCAGCCGAGGACATTTGGGCAATTTGCTCCAACATTTCTTGACGCCAAGCAGCCACTCTGACTTGCTCGGTTTCCTGATCTGATACTGGCGGCTTAACTTCTGCTTTGGGCGGAGGAGGTGGAGCCGGCTCTTTCTTTTCTGGTGGGGAAATTATTTGGGATGGAGCTGGTTTTTTGCCAAGCTCGCTCCACTGTTTTATTTTTTCGGGTAGGGTTTGTTTGACTTGATTAAAAATTTTAATAACCGTCTCAACTTTATCGCTAGTCAAACCTAAACCGCCAGCTTCCTGGCTTTTTAACATTACCTCGCGCGCGTCAACTTGATCGCGCACATCCTTCATAAAAGATACAAAAATATTCGCAAATCTGCGCTTTGAAATTTCATCTTTAAATTTGAAATTGTTTTGCTTGATAACTTCCTCTGCCAATTTTCTTAAATTACTTTCTAAACTGGTAGCCAAGAACGAAGAACTAGTGGCTGGACGAAATTTATCCGCTTCTTCTTCATCATTAATGTCAAAAAAGAACGCCGGTTCAGGAGATTTAAGCGCCGTGGGACGCGAGGTGGGTATTATTAGAACTTGATTTAAAGGTACTGCCAACTCAGCCCCGTCAGGCGATGGTAATGGCTTGGCAAGACCCAAAGCGTCAGTTGGCGTTTTGCTGTCCACGCCAGGGATATATTTCTGTTCAATTGAATTAAAAATATCTTGCCAAACAATTTTAGCCTCATTATAATACTCTTGTAAAAGCTGTAAATTATCATACCAGTCTAATATCTGTAAATATTTATCACGAACAGTAGACGATACATTTAGTGACTGAATAAACTTCAACCTATTCAAAGCATCGTGACTCTGACTAGAATTATAGGAGCGATAATTCATTAATAAATCTTTTACTCGTTGTTGCGTTCCGGAAATTATAACTGAACTTTTCTCTAACGCCACGGCACAGCTAACAAAATAATCCTCTGGATATGAACATGACGGCGTTAATTCGTCATCGTGGCGTAATAACCATATTGAACCATCAATTATTATCCTAATCTCATCAGGTAAAGATATTTTTTTAGCAACAAAATTTTCAATATAATTCTGAATATATAACAGCGCTTTATCGGGTCGTAAATCCCATAATGGCGTAGCTGCGGCTATCTTATTTACCCACCAAAAATCAGATAACGACTGCCGCATGCCCTCTATTAAGGCGTACCATAAATACCATAGTCGTTTAAGACTGATTATATAATTTTGTAATAAATTACCGGCTCGCTCTAATTGATCATCTGACAAATACGACAATTTATACAACATTTCAGACAGGTCTGCTGGCAGTACAAAAGGATTGAACAATTGCCACCTAATTGCTGGCGATAGCACCGGTTGAGGATTATTTCTAGCAACAATTTCTGTTATATCAACGCTGTCAACGAGTGCCTTAAGTTCAGTTTTGACATTCCCAGTTAATTTATGTTCTGCGATTAGTCTGGTTTTAAAATTAGCTAACGTTAATTCATTCCTGGTGGCGACAAAAAACTTCTTTATCATTTCAGCTAGCTGCCAGTTATCGGCGCCGAACAAACTTAAACTTTTTGGGCCAGTGGTTAAATGCCCTAGCCAATTTAATGAATCCTCAACCGCTTTACCAAAGTCATTATTGGCAGTTTCGTTAAATGCCTTGATAATCGTTGCACTGGTTAGGTCAAATTTTGGACGTGTTAGGCCAATCGGTTGAAATATATTATCGCCAGCTAATTTGATTAGGTTCGACGGCCAAGCAACATTAAGCAATGCCGTCTCGCCCCAACGACTATTACGGGCCGTTGCTATCGCATAAAATTCGCGACTCACACTAACCTCGTCCATCGCTGTGTTCAACCATAATTGTTTAATGCTTTCCGTAATGTCAATTTTGTCTTGATCAGTTAAACCACGCCACCAAGTCACTAACTCGTCGGGCTGACGATAAGCTTTTTCCCAAGCTTGCTCGTGCGCTAAAGCGGCATACATTGAAGCAAATAAATCACCGGCATCTAAACACCAAATTGCATCGGTGTTGGATAAAACGGCTATAAAATCTGTTCTTTCATTTTCAGTAAAACGCGATGGTAAAATAATTTTATCAGTTATCAAACCGATTAAATTACCAATGTCTTTTTTGGCTAAGTATCGTCTTGATCCGGTCCAACCCAACCACTGAAAAGGTAAAATTAAACGAATCTGCTTGCGACCCATTCTATTTTGCCACTGCGCCCCCCAACCGCCGCGACTTAACTCAATATCAAAGCGTACCGTGTTATCTGGTAACCGAGCGACTAAAACATCAGCTAGCGCCATGAATTCAGTAGGAGAAAAAAAAGATTGGGGTGACTTTTGATATTCAACGCTTTGAGTAAAATCTAAACCATCTACTAAAAAAAGTTTCAGACTGGTTACAAATTTATTATTAGTAAATTGACTTAAAGGCATAATTAACTATGAAAATCTACTACGTTGTCCGGCTATTGGAAATATCTTATTTAAAATCACATAAACTAGATTGCGATCATGCTTCATGAATCGATCCAAAATTACTTGATCGCCACCAATATCAAATCCCTTAGCTTTACGTTCCATTAACCTAAACAACTCATCTTGGGCGTTATCCACCAAGGCGACTTTACGCGGCGACTGTGTAGCACGGAATGAATCCAATCCTTGAAAGGCCGATTTAAAAATCTGAAACAATTGGTGATGATTGGTTATTTGAGTGCCATCGGCTTCCCGAACATTGCCTTGTTGGTCTATGCTAAGGCGCTGTGTTTTTAGCGCGCTAGTTAATCGTTCCATATTATCGGCTAAATGCCCCATAACCGCAGATTGGTTGCTTAAATCACTTAAAGAGAGTTCTGCCAGCGCGTTAGCGCCAATACGTCTCTGTCGATATTGCTGTTCGTTTTCGTCAAATATTACTTTACCAACTAACTTTGGTGTCTGGGGATCTGTTACAACCCTTTGTTGGTCGCTGGGAATAAGACTAGGATTAGAATTAAGAAAACGTTCCCGAAACTCGCCCAAAGATCTGTCAGTATAAACATCGTTGTTTTCCACGGTTATTTTATGACCCGCCTGTTTAGCCACTATATTCATAATGCTTTGCCAAAATTCTTGCTTGATTTTAGTGGCGGCGGCAGTAAGCTCCCCAGCCTGTGCTCGTAAAGCCTGCGCTTGTTGTTGACTCGCTTCCAAACCAGCCTGCTTGAATTGTTCGGTCGCCTCATTAAAAGCTGACCCTAAATCATTGGCCCTGGCTACAGCGTCATCTACAGCCTTTTTTAATTTTGTTTCTTTGTCTGAATATCCACTATTCAGATCATCGCGTTCTTTTATTTTTTGCTCACTTTGCGCTTTGGCTTTAGTAATCTGGTCTGGCGTTGCCTTAGGATCAAGAACAATTTTATTAAGACTGCTAATATCACCATCTAATTTACGACGTTTATCTTCATGCTGTTGCGCACTGTCGCCATTAACAAACTCATCGTATTGAGCCTGTTTTTCTTCTTGTTGTTTATTGGCCGCCGACGCCATTTCTTTTATTTGATTATAATTGTATTGATTGCCGACCTGATCCTGTACAGTAATATTTTCGGCTCCGGCCATAATCTGTTCCTCTAATTTATTCGCTTGATTATTATATAGTGCGGCCTCTTCATGTAGCGGCAAGGCGTTGGCTGGTAATTTATCCTGCGATCTGGACGCGGCCAATTCCACTGCGTACAATCCGCGCGCGCGCGCGCCTTCACCAGTCAGTATTCTCCTAAAACCAGTCATTTTTTTATTAAACCGCTCCGCCATTTTCATACCAGTCTCCTCGCTGACATAAGATAAATCTTCAGTATATTTATCAGTGCTTTTGGCACGCGAGTGTCTTAATTTACCTTCCAGTCTAGCTGCCTGATTACCCACTATCGGCAGTTTAGCCGCCGCGGTTGCTAAAGTAATCCCCGCGCCATAACCAATCCTTTTACCATACTCTTTTGACATATGTGCGGCAGTCTTCCAGGCCCCTTTAAATGGGGCTTTAATCGCGGCTGCTCCTATTTTTTGCATCCGAGCTACAGCCGCCCCAGCTAATTTTCCACCCACTACGCCCGCTTGCTGGGTCATAATTAAAGCGCCGATTAATAAACCTATATTAACAATAAACGATAGTAAAATATCAGATTGACCAATGCCCGTAATAGTTGCGGCAGGCACATCAGCCAACCCAGGACCGCTTTTATCTGTATCAATTGTAAACTCTTTCTTCATACTGCCACCGGTGATTTGCATAACATACAAACTCAACCATAAAAAGAAAGCTAAAATTGGACCAATGGTTAGATACTTGCCAAAATAATTCCACCATTGATCAGCATATTTTCGCAATTCACCCGGAAAAATATTCAAAGAAAAAGCAATAGGCGAAGTAATGGCCAAGAACCAAAGTATTACAATACGCATAATCAAAACAATCAAAAACACAGCAATTACCACCATGGTGATAAAAATGGAAATTAAAGCTAATAATGACGCTACTAAAAAAGTACCATCATCTGCCTCTAGGGTTCTAGCTTCCTCGGGGCTTAGGGTATTCTGGGAAAACTGGAACATTTTTTCCAAATGAAACCCTTGCACAAAATTACCAGCAGCGGCGTCTTGGAAAGCATAAACAAAAGTCAACATTATCACTTGAGCAAAATCAATCATAAAACCCACAATGCCAAGGGAAAAATTAA
This sequence comes from uncultured Gammaproteobacteria bacterium, assembly GCA_964530635.1. Classification (GTDB taxonomy): domain Bacteria; phylum Patescibacteriota; class Patescibacteriia; order Veblenbacterales; family UBA10138; genus CAZGYI01. Next base: position 20,267 of record CAZGYI010000002.1, read on the forward strand.
TTAATACTGCGGCAATTAATAACTTGCCCAACATTTTTTTATAATGATAATTTTCCCAGCGGAACACTGTGCCAAAAGCAATCAACATCAGCATGATAATAAAGAACATGTTAATCACATCGCGTATCATTACCCAACCTTTAACCACGACATCAGCATGAATAAAATTATTGTATTTGGCCACGGAAATTAGTATGCCAATCAAACTAACTGTTAAATTGCCAAAAAAACCAGCTATGGGAAGAATAAGCCGTTCAGCTAACATAGCCCCAAAGCCCGCCTGAACTGGCCAAACCGCTAAAAATAAAGCCAAACCCGCGATAATTAAAATAACCGGGACAAAAATAGGTCTGGGCAATAATAATTTTTTGATATTAGCAAGAAACCGCTTCATTAAAATACTTTAGTGTTTTATTTAACACTTTAATCGTACCATAAATAGTGATAAAATGTATTATAATTATAACACAAAATTTAACAATTTGCAAACATTCATGGATATAACACAAAAACCTATATTTTTTAATATTTTAATAACAGCAATTACCCAGTACTGTTGTTTTTTAGCTAAAATTAGTCAAAAACTATTTTATTTTGACTAAAATTAAATTAAACTATCCAAAAATGTGTAAATCCTGTTAAATAAAATATCTTGTTAATCTTCGCCTATATAAAAAATTAGCTTCACTGCTAAATAGTTCTGTTAAATTCATCTACGGGAAAAAGTCCCGATCGGGACTTTTTCCCTTATTTAAAATTATGTTATTATTAAATTACTAAACTAATATTATCCTTAATAAATTATATTATGAAACAAATAAAAAAAATAATTCAGACTAAAAAATTTCTGTTTGATCTCGGAGACTTAGTTGTTAAGGGAATCACTATTACCTTGGAAGCGAGACGTTACCAAAAAATTTATCTAAGCGGCGGCGGGCATGATGAAGTATTGATACTAAAACGCGCTAGTCAACAAAAATTATGGCTAAAAAATTTACAACAACTCAGACGAAGTAATTATATTAAAATAAAAAAAGAGGCAAATAAAATGATTATTTGTTTAACTAACAAAGGACAAACGGCACTGCTTAAAAATCAAATTAAAAATTCTCCCCCCAGCCGACCGGGTTATTCTACTTTGATTTTTTTTGATATACCGGAACAAGCGGCAACGGCGCGCAAACAACTACGACAATTTTTACAAACAACAAATTTTAAACAAATTCAAAAAAGCGTTTGGTTCCATAAATCCGACGTAGTAATTCCTTTAAAAAAATTTCTTGATGAATATAATTTTACCAATTGGGTTAAGGTGGCTTATGCGCAGCTGAAATAAATTATTAAAATACGAATTAAATAATTTAACCAAAAACGGGAAAAAGTCCCGATCGGGACTTTTTCCCTTATTTAAAATTATCTCTTGCTTATTTAAAATTATCTCTTAAATTTAAATTACTTTTTGTGCTTTTGCTAAATTGCGTTTTTGCTAAATTGTGCTTCTGCATTGCGTTTTTGCTAAATTGCGTTTTTGCCGAAATAAAAACTCCAGCGGCGAATTGAAAGCTGCCGCGCTCACTAAGGAATTACTTTGCTCTTTAAAATAAATTTTGGATTAGCTTGGTTTAGCTAACCAATTCCCAGCCAAAGCATATAGAATATTAAAAGGAGATTATTCCGATGGACCTAATTCACCTAATTCAAGCATCAAGGCCTAACTAAAATCTTGCCGTCAAAATTAAGCCAAGGAGCTGGGGAACTAAGAGCGCAACCGGCGCCATGCCGACCATTAGTGCACCATTCCCAATTATCTTTAACATATACCCGCGGGCGATATTCACAAGCTCCTTCTCCAGCTAAAGCGTTTCTGTTCCAACATACTTCACCTGCCGCGGTATTAGCGCCATCGCAAGATCTTAAACCTTCGCCATTTTCCGGACAAGTTAACATGCGAGTAAAGGAAAAATAACCCTGATTAGAACCTGAATCATCAATACAGGCATTTTTGCTATCGCCAAAAGTGTATTTAGGATTAGGAGTGTTTTCTGAAATCGTTTTTGGTTGGCAGATATGTTTATGATTCTTAAACTTGCCCACTGAACCGGCTGACACTTCGGGGGTTCCGTTCCAATCCACCCTGACTTCGGTTAAGGGCATTTGCTCGCCATTGGGGTTATAAGCGTAAAACAAAGCAGAAACCGCGGCGGGCGAAGCAACTTCAATATTGCCGCTGGTATAAATTCCGGTAGTAGCTTTAATAGAAAAACCATTAGCTCCTTCTGTTGGTTGATTATTACTAAATACCACCTGCTTAACAACAAGCTGCGCGGGGATTGGATAACATCCTGCGCAGGTGGGAATATGCCCTTCCGGCGGCCCGCTGGAATCCTTCAAATCTAAATTACGAGGATTATTCCACCACCGGCTTGGCGAATTGGCGCCTTGGGAATAATTCCATTCTAAGATGCCGTATTCTTTGGCAAAGATTTGCGCTAACCTATCTCGCCCTAACTGCATTTCTGACTTTTGGCCACTTTCTATTGTTTTATAGGTACCGGGTTGAGATGCAGGATTGACATATCCCATGCAAAAAGAATTATTGCCGCAATCTGAATTTTTTGTACATTTTTTGCCAAAGTTTTTACCCCAAGGAAAGTCAGCGCTCATCTCACCGCCATCTATACACATACCACCCTTGCCTTCAGCTCCGCAATTTAAAATTGGTGAAAAATTGTCAGTTTTTGGCGCGCAGGTATAAGGAGCAATAATTGTTTGCGCATCTATAGCTGGCATAATATCTCTTCTGTATCGCACTCCATCATGCAAATCATAACCGCGTTCTGGTATGTTAACAATTCCTGGTTCTGAGCCAATAATTACCGCTTGATAACCAGAAGGAGTTTGAGGAATTTGTCCGAACGGCTTGCCTGACGTATTGACAGTATAGCCAAAGTTGTCTATTGGCGTAATTTGATAAGAAGAATCTTGAATTCTATTGGTAAAAGCTTTGTTATTGGCTCCGCTTGTTACTTGCACAGCTTGAGCACAATATTCGATCGTATTTATATGGACTGTGAGACCAAGCCAAACACCCCCAGCAGAACCCGCCGGATTAATTAGCTCTGCTG
>CAZGYI010000002.1:23401-35083 GCA_964530635.1 uncultured Gammaproteobacteria bacterium
TTAGTCTTGTAATATAATCTTTATAAACAATAACAGATAAATTAACCATCACGTAATCACTATCTCCAGGATACCAACCACCATTTCTCCAAAAATAACAATAATCAACATCAGTATCAGGCGACCCATTAAGACAAGCCTCTTTAAACCATGGTCCTTTATTCTCTAAAATATACCAACAGGCATTTCTGTCTTTTGAAGGAGTTTCAACGCTGGTACAACGTTCGGAAATAACCTGTGATGGAACTAACACTAAAGCACCCGGGCTATTTGGCCAACCCCAAAAATAATTAGCATTACCCTTATCCCAATCCTTAAAAAATTGAATGCTATCAACATATCTCAAGGTTTCTGTATAATTCATATGCCCTTTAGAGTCGTTTTTAATTGACTCATTCCAAATCTTAGCACTGTAATAACTACCTTTACTGTCACTCTTTCCCGCCCTGCCTGGCGCGCGAGTACAATAATAACCGCTGCCTTGGGCCACATAACCAGCTTCTGGGGCGTAATCATAAATAGAAGTTTCGCCCGACGCCAGATCCAAAGGCAGCCAAGTAAGGCAAGGGCTGTCGCGCCCGCTGTCAATTTCAATTACCCGAGTTTTGTCTTTTTCCAAACAATAACCTTTTAATCCCAACAAAATGTCCGTCTGCTTGGGTTTGGAAGAAGTTTTAATAATATTATTAAGGTCTGTTTTATCTTCATCAACAACAAGATCTTTACCGGCCTGGTCGCTATCTAGAGCATAAAATCTAGTTTCTCCTTGCGAATAAGTAACTTTCTGATAATCACATTCACAATTTTCATTTTCTTGGCAAATATTGGCGTCTTGATACGGCTGTTGTTTGCTTCTAATATCGCCGGCCTGCGGGTGGGTTCCCACTGTGCCCGACTTAAAACTAGCTAAATAATCAGGAAAAGGCGAATCGCTTTTGGGATAAACCCGACATAATTTAGGAACTGTATTTTTAAACGTTTCCCCCGGACCATCGCCCGCCAAGCCTAAATCTTGATACTGGCAAAGCACATTGCCGCCGCCGCAATCGGCATTGGTATATAACTTCTGGCAAACAGCCCCACCAGGCAAACCTCCGCAACGCAAAGTAGATTGGCAATTACCTGAAATACACTCGGCATTATTAACGCACGGCTTGCCATAATCCGCGTTAGCGCTGCCGGTACAGGCTTTAACAACTGAATTAATCCGAGTCAAGCGGATATCGCTTTTTTCCGGCTTGGTAGAATAATTTTTTTGCGATAAAGTATCCAAAGGGTACTGCCCGGGTATGGAATAGCCGCTGTAATCATAACTAGACCAGGCGGTATTGCGGCTAATATAATTAGCATAAGTCAGAGGCTGGGGGTTATTAACAATTTTCCAACTGCCGCATTTGCCAGCGCCTTGCTTGCCATAAGCAGCGCAACGGCCTAAGGCGTAACAAATTGATTTAACGCCGCCGCTAACCGGGTCGTACTGATCAGCGGTGCTTAAACAACTGGCCCATTCGGCGCAAACCCGGTCGCGGCGAACCTTTAAAATAACATTGGCGTCAACGGGCGGGGCGGCGCTAGGGGCAACTAAAATATTATTTTGGCTGCGGCTTTGGTTATAGCTGTCGTTGGCGTTATAAATCACCGACTTGTTGGACATATCGGTAAACAATAAACAACCAGCTTTCTCGCTTATCTTGCCGGCGCAGGATTTTTTATCTAAATTGTCATTATTCAAATAATAATACATTTGTTGGGTAAGCGCCGGGTCGTAAAAACCAGTGCAACCAGATTGATCTTCTCCGCATGAATAAGCTGGCTGAATCAGTCCTTCTACAATACTTACTTGGTCTAAATAAATTACCTGATTGGCCCGGCAAGTGTCCGCGGTGCAAACACCATTGTTACCTAAATTAGTAATCAAACCGACTGATAAATATTTAACCCCAGGATCAACCCTAATCAACCGCTTTTTATATAACCACTGATTTTTAACTGCTCCGCTAATTGCGACATCGGATCCGGTTAAATTATCATAATGGTGACAAGTACCACCAGGATTGCTCCCTCGAGGCGGGCACGATAAGTCCGGCATAAAGTACGGCGCAGCATGTTGGTCTAAATACCAACCTAACATATTGGCATTTTGGGGAATATCAGGAATATACACCCGAGCAGTAACGGTAAAATAGCGTGGATTTTCTTGATCAACATAAGGCAACTCTATTGGCTTGCGCTGGTTATCAACAAAAATACCTGAATACAATTGCGCGCTGGATTCTACTTCCACCACCTGGCTTCCCCAATATTGCCCAGGCACTGAATTAACTGCTGACAAAGTAACCAGCTTATTATCGCCAGCAGAATGGCCGGCTCGTTGCCAACCGGGAAAATTGTCTGCCTGGTGCAAAGAAACCGAATCAAAATAAGCAGTATCTATAGCTCTCAACTCCAGAGTGCATAAAGCAGTGGTGGGAATAAAAGTTAATTGCAATTTTTCCCAAGTATTGGCTGTTTGGGTGATATCGGTAATATCCACGCCACAGCCATAAATACGTAAAGTACGGGGTTCAGTAGTGGATGAAAATACTTGAACGCGCGCGGTATAAGCGCTTCCTGACGCTAAACGAACTTGTTGCCTAAGATAAGACAACCCGCCAGTATGTTTAACGCTTTTTTTGCCTAAAAAGGCCGGCTCTTTGTTGTCAGGATTACTAATATTCCAATCAGCGGGGCTGTTTGTTTTCCAATCAAACAAAGTGCCTTCAAAATCGCCGCCTAATATTAGATTAACGTCGCGATCTTCTATTTTTTCAAAACTAGGATTATTTACATAATTACATAATTCAGTAGTTCCTTTTTTGTACCAATTATATTCCGCCGTAGCGCCTAATTGTTTATACTCGCAAACACTGTTGCCTGGATTTTTAAAAGTGGCCGTGATTTTGTTGCTGATAAAATCCTGGCAACGATCCTGGTCTTTGGTGCACAAAACCCCGGCTGGATTATCAATATTAAAATCATCCGGATCCAAACGGACAAATTTATCACTCCAACCGGTTACTTTGCCAAAAACATCCAAACTGGGCTGTCCCACCAAACGGCAAGCCTCGGCTTTGTCGGGGCAGGTTTTGGCTGAATTATAAACCCGATAAACAATGTTATCAGCTGGTGTGACAATATTAGCGGCTGGAGCTCCGACTACGGTGGTGCTGGTTTGGGGCGTAGCTGAATTTTGAGTATTAATCAAAGGTTCGCAACCAATAGCTGCGGGCCGGCAAAGCTGGCTAAAGCCAGTTAAGGTGGCTGTTTTGCCATTTCTATCTTGATAAGCGCTGCAACCTAAATATTCCGCGCCACAAATTGAGGGCGTAATCCAAGAATTTTTTATCACATAAAAAGTATCGGACAAATCCCTCATCACGATATTATCAATCACAAATTGCTGGCCAGCTGAAATAGTTAAGAAAACGCCATCAGCCGAAACATTGGCGGTGGAAAGTTCTATTTTATAAAAACGCCAATCATCGCTTAAGGAAGGGATTGAAACAGTAATTGGCGTGGAGCCAGCTGGCGCTGTTTCGGCCGGCGCCGCGGTATGGACATAGCGCTTAGCCCAAAAAGAAATTAAATAACGATTATCCGGTTTAATGCCTTTGGTAATATGCCGAGTAATTATATTACCAACGCCCGAGGCAAAAGAATGACCAAAAGCATTTAATGATTCGTTGGAATTTCCGCCAGAACCCCAGCCGCTGTTCGGCGTGGCATCAATCGGTTGTCCTTCCACTTGCTCTTGGTCGCCAAAAGTGGAAACTGGAAAAACCAACTGAATATTATTAGCAGTTGGACCTTTGTATTCACGGCAGCCATTGGCAGCTGCTTCACATTTTACTCCTTCGTTGGGAATAGCCTGATAAACACAAGCATTTAAGGCGACCGCCCAGTCACCATTAGTCATAGCGCAATTTGCTTGGGTAACATTAGTTGCCCGATATTTGCTGCAGGCATTAGAAGCAGTAACCACATCAGCGGCTAAACGATAGGAAATATCTCCACCTAAACTATAAAATTGCTTACAATCAGGATTTGAACCAAAATTTGCCTGACAATCGCCAGTTGAACTGTAAGGCGCTGCTGACGAATTAGACGGATCATTGCTTCGCAATCTCCAAGTTTTTAACTGAAACCCGGTTAAATCAGAACCTACCCAAGTAAAAAAGGTGGCTACCCGGGGATCATCTAATAAAATACACTGCCGTAATTTTACATAATATTCTTTTTGCTCACCCGAAGCCGTTTGTTCAATATTGGTAAATTCCTCGCAACCAGCAGCGGCGGCAGAACAGGTTTTGGCAGTTGAAGGAATAAAATTAACATTAACCGGTGTATTTTCAAAAAATGACGCGGCTTGAATAAAAGAATTAAACCCGACGCATTGATCAGGGCAAAAATCTTCAGCTTGGATAATGGCCGGCACAGCCGGAGCGCCTTCTCGGGATGAATACAATTCACAGCCCACCTCGTAACTAGAGCACCAATTGATAAAGTTCTTGCATTGTTCTGAATCATTGCTGGTATTAGCCAACCCCGAAGCATCGGCATCATAACAATTTAAATAGTCTGGGGCTTGTTTAAGATAAACCTTATTAACTTTGGCATAACTACTATATTCCGATTCGCTGACAGCTCCGCTTGCTAAGACGGTATTTAATAGTTCTTCGGCTGGATTATCCCCCGGGGCCGCGGCTACTGCCGCGGCGTCAATATTACTAAGACGCAAAAAGGCGGTACAACCCTGTTCTGAGGCTTGGCAGCTGTATTTATCAACATTTTTTAAATAAAAACGATTGGCTTCATCTTGTTGATAACGATCAACGCTGCCGCTAGAAGCTTGGTTATTTAAAGCCCGAGAATACCAAAGACAACCCGCGGCATTATTGCAAACTCCATCATTATAATTTTCTAAAGAATTAACTAGCACTGATAATTTGTCTCCTTTGGCCGAGGTAAATGTTTGACAGGTGGCAAAAGGCGAATAACCAGAACCAGCGGGAAATTCGCAACTATCTCCGTTAAATCGCCAAATATTTTTTTCTGCTAAACAATAACCCCAAGCTTCGCAATTGCCCTCTTCATCTTCAGCCACGCATTGCTCCTCGTCTACGCAAGTATCTTGTCTTATACCGCCATCGGCTTGCAACATTTGTCCTGGACCTTGGATACGGCATTGCGATGCTGGAGCGCGAATTATCCAATTAGGGTCAATCAACCCGCAAAAACGACTTTCCTTATTATCGCCAGTGCCGCATTTATTATCATTGCCTGCTTGAGCAAAACCGTCTACCGCTTGTTTTAAAGTAACTCCTTGCCCGCCAAATTTTTCCGCGGCTAATTCCCAACCCACGGGAATAATCCTGGCTCGCCTTAATTTTTGCAAATCAGACAAATACCAGGCGGTGGGTGTTTTAATATCCTTGGGACGATTTCTCTCCAATAACCAACCGCCTAATTTTCCCCATTGCGTTGAACTAATCATATCCGCCACTGATAAAGGCGCCCCTTCATTCGCTTTTCTTAATAAAACTTCAAATTCCCTGCTAATAGTACAATTATAAACAGAGGCGTATCTAATATCCGGACAATTAACAAATTCGCCAATAATATCAAAAGGTTGGTTAGTTACTAATTGGGGGATAGAAATAGAAGTGCTAACCTGCCTGGCATATTCTACGCTGTAACTGGGTGGAAAATATGTTGATGGTCCGCGGGGGCTTTTGCCGGCGCCGGCGCCGCTAGGATTGGCTACTATGCCTTTTTGAAATAACTGCTTCATTAAACGATTAGCCAAAGTATTGGTAAAAACACCCAAAGCGTCAGCAATAGCGTCGCCGGTTATTTGCAAAGGTTCATCACCGGCTGATTTTAAACCAATGCCGAACTGCTGTTCTAAAAATACCGCTGGTGTTTTAATACCTTCGGCAATCGGCTCGGTTAATGGTTTTAACCCTTTACTAGCTAAATCTTCGGCTTTTTTAATAGCTTTTTGCGCTTCTTGCTCTTTAATAATATTTTGTTTAAGGCGCAAAGTAATTCCTAAATCATGCTGTTCAGGCTTAAAAACTGCACTATAATCTTTTAAGAATTTTTTCGGGTCAGCCAAAGTTTCTCTCCAGTTACGCCCTATATCTCTTAAAGAACATTTGGGTTCACGAGGTTTGATTTCATCAAATAAAGTCAAACCAATGACTAATTTAGCATAGGGAGCAGATAAACCTAAATCACCTGATAAACCAAGTGGTTCGCATAAACCAAATTTAATATAGCCGTTTTCCTGGGCTAAAGTTTCCAAAAAATCTCCAGCGGCTGAATGACCTACCTCTCCTAAATAATGCCCCAAACTCCGTGTTCTAAATAACGGCTGTTGACCTTTGCCACCAGAACCAAGATATACTGCCATATCATAAGCAATGCGCGAAGTAAAGGTTCTAACAGCATTACGATAAGCCACAGCCCCTCCATGTTTCCAAGCCTTCTCAAGCGCTTTTTGGATTTTTTCCCAAATATTAGTACGTATTTCGGGAACACTCTCAACTACCGTTACTGGAATAGCAGCTGCTGTTGGTTGGGGAATCGCTATAGCTATACCACTAATGGTGAAAAAAATAATAACCAAAAAAATAACAGTAACCAGTTGCCTTAATTTAAATGATAATTGCTGAAACCAATTAATCATCTGATTAAAATTATAATCCTAAAGTTTGGTTAATTAAAGTTTTAAGAGTGGCGTCATCTATATTATCCAAAGTTTTGGTATCCACACCGCTCTGTTTTAAATATTCCCTTAATTCAGCTCCGGACATTGCCCGCAAAATATTTTTTTCTTCTTCAGTTAAACTAGGAATCTTGCTGGCGTCGGCTGATTCAACTGATTGATTAGTTTCCTTGGCCGCAGCGCTTTCAGACGAAATTAAACCTTCAGCTACAATCTCGTTATAAACCTCTAATAAAGTAGCGTCATCTAAAGCCGCCAACTGTTCTTCGCTTACTCCAGCTGATTTAAGCAGGGCTCTAAGTTCGGCAGTGGTGCGAGGAGCCAAAGCCGCGCCTTGAGTACTGCTGGCTGGAGCCGCTAAACAGGTTTGGCCAGCTGGACAGTTGGGGTTGTTTCTGGTTTTAATTTCTAAATCATCAGTATAGCCGTCAGAATCCGTGTCTTTTAAATAAGGGCTGGTTTTGTAAACATACAATTCATTATAATCGGACAAACCGTCTTTATCGCTATCCCGATTTTGTAAAACCAGTTGATCTTCGCTAACAGTTAAATCTAAATTATTAACATTAGTGGCAGGAGAAATTGCCGGCAAAATAAAAGGTAATCGTATATTGTTTTTTATCTGCCACCAACCTAAAATTAAGGCTATTATCGACACTAAGAACAGCATGGCATAAACCCTTCGCTCTTCTTTATTCTGTTTTTGATTAATGGCGGCAAAATCTTGTTTCACATGAAAAATATGACGATTCAATTATATCATATTAAATAACAAAAGTCAAACAAAAATGGTACTGTCCACGCACATATGCGAAAAATGGCTTAAGATAAAGGGATATGAATATTTGTCCCCACTGCAAATCGCCTAAAAACTTAGCGCTAATATCAAAATGGATTTTTATACTTTTAAAACTGTTTTATCTTAACTTCCAGGTTCCTAATAAAAACCAAAAACGGGAAAATGTCCCGATCGGGACATTTTCCCGTTTTTAAATCAACAACCTCGCAGCAAGCTGCGGGGAAATCTTTTTTATTATATATTGTTTAAATTATTAAATTGTTTAAATAACTGCTTCAAAGTTGTTTAGAATCTTAGCTAATTTAATCCACTGCTCTAAACTTAAATCTTGAGCCCTAACCTTAATATTTAGACCGAGTGCTTTAAATTTATTGTTAAGCTCCGTCATGGTTAAAGGCAACGCTGCTAAAAGATTATTTTTTAACTGTTTACGTTTGGCAGAAAAACCAATACGCGCTACGCGCCACAACCAGTCTTGATTCGCCCCTTGTAAAATCTTAGCTTTTTCTGTTGTGGTATAAGGCACTAATTTAACTAAACTGGATTTCACTTTGGGCGGCGGATAAAAACTAATGGCAGAAACTTGACGCTTAATATAAACCCGACAATTAAGTTGAGTTAAAATTCCTAATAAATTTAAGTTACCCGGTGAAGCTGCCAAGCGTTCGGCTACTTCTTTTTGCAATAACAACACTAATTGCTTAATTGGCAGTTGGCTTTCTAAAAAACGCCGCAAAAATACTCCACTAATATCATAAGGTAAATTAGAAATGATGCTGAATTTTTCACCCGGCTTTAATGCTAAGGCTTTAATTATCTCCTGATCAGGAATCTTTAAAATATCCAAAGGCAATACTTTTAAATGGCTAGCGGCAGGTAATATTTTTTTTAAACCAGCCGCTAAAATTTTATCCACCTCTACACTCACCACCAAGCCACTATGTTCTAATAAAGCCATAGTTAAAACACCAATACCCCCGCCCACTTCTAATACTTTATCTTGTTTAGTTAATTCAGCGGTTTTCAAAATTGTCCCTAAAACTTCTCCATCAATTAAAAAATGTTGACCTTTTCTTTGCCCAGCTTGTAAATTATATTGTCGTAGCGTCTGCTTGGTCCAAGCAAATAAATTATGAGGCAACATACCAAAAATGTAAAATTAAAAAATTAAAATGGAAAATGACAGATTAAAATTTAAAATTATAAAGAATTTTAATTCCCTGGCTACCCTTGCCAACATTTAAATATAATTTACCACCCGCGAAGACAAGCGACGGGCGGATCGATTTTTGGTTGCTTTAGCAACCACCCCGATGTTTATTGAGGTTAAAGTTAAGCTTTAATTTTCAATTTTTATTGCACCTACGCGCAACAAAATCAATCTATTATTAACCACCTTTACTATGGTAGAAACCGGACGACGGGGTAAACTGCCGCCATTTACTAAAACTTCCAATCCTCGTCTGGCTAAACTTTTTTTTACTAAATCAGCGGAATATAAATTTTTTTTACCAGCTAAATTAGCCGAGGTGGCGGTTAAAGGTTTGTTAAGCTCAGCTAATAACTTTAATAACCAATTATGCCCCGGCGCCCGCAAGCCAACATATTTATTTTTTACCACCAAAGGTGATAATCCTGATTTGGCCGGTAAAACCAAAGTTAAAGGGCCAGGCCAATAACGCTGGGCTAATTTTAAAGCTGAGGCGGAAAAACTAGCATATTTTTTAGCCATTTTAATATTAGCCACTAATAAAGCTGAGGTTTTTTGAGTTCGTCTGCCCTTGAGAACAAAAACTTTTTTAACTGCTTGATTATTAGTAGCGTCCGCCAACAAACCATAAGCGGTTTCAGTCGGCGCCGCCGCCACTGCTCCTTGATTTAAAAAATTTACTATACTCGGAATATTTTTTTTAGTGGGCAATAATACCTTCATAAACCTTAACGTAACAAATTAAACAGCAGAACTGCCAGAGCCGCCAAAATAAAAGTAACAGTTAAAGGAACAAAAGGAATAAAGATAATGACTAACAAAATTGTTAATATTCGCCCCAAATTCAAAGCCATTTCCCTTAAAGCGGTATATTCATCCACAAAATGCCCTTTATCCATAGAACGTTGATGCCACAAGGTATTCCAAGCGGTCTTGGTGGCGGCCTCAGCCATATTATGAAAAATGCCCACCAAAAAAATCTGATTAAAGGTTTGGATAAAAACTCTTACCACCCAGGCAATTGAAGTTAGAAATGTTCCCCATTTTAAAATTTTCTTTGGTCCATATTCATCGCTAAACTCCCCCACCACCATCTTGATTAAAGCGGTAATTAAAATGATTAAAGAAGAAACGTAACCAATTTCTAAATACTTACCTTGTAAAATTAAGAAAATAAAAATAGGCCAAATCACTGCAGCGGCAACATCCTCCACTCCTTCAGCCAAATAAGCAAACAATTCCCGTCGCCACTTTTTAGCAAATAATTCTCTAAAAGTTTGCCCATAACCAAAACTAAAACTCTCCTTAACATCTGGTAAAAAATGCAGGGGAATTAAGGAAATGCATAACACTATTAAAACCACGGTCATTAATGAAGCATAACCAAATTGGCTAATAATAAAAGCTGAGACTACTGGCAAAATTATACCCACTATTAAAATCGTGCTGTCAATTAAACTTATATACCTGGCCCGATTGGTTTTATTGGTAAATTCAGCCAACTCTACATGATAAGGCAGCCAGTATAAAGTTTTATAAATCGCCACCGCCATGGCCGCTGCCCACAAAAATTGGGGGCTAAACCAACCAAAAGCAATGCTAGCAAAAATTATAGCCCATAACGCCACAAAGAAAATAGCCACCCGCATGGAACGACGATAGCCAATTTCCGAAATCAAATGGGCGCCAATCGGCACTAAAAATAAATATAAACTATAAACTACTAAATAATAAATTAATACCAATTCTAATTTCCGCCCAAATGCTTCAAAGATAAAAATTGCTTCAAAAATTCCCAATACCGCAATAGCCACTCGCTTAATTAAAGAGTGCGAATACAAAGCTACTAAAGCTCCTGATAAAGGTGACGGAAATAAATTACGAAGTTGCGGCATAAAATTATCAACTAAAAATAAATTTATTTAATAACAAAATTAATTAATTTTCCCGGCAGATAAACAGTACGAATTATCTTCTTGCCTTGCAAATACTTAGCTGCCCCAGTTAAAGTTTGAGCTTGAGCAATAACCTCTGACTCTGTTATTTGTTGTTTACAAATTAAAGAGCCACGCAATTTGCCATTTACCTGAATAACTATTTCTATCGTAGCTTGCTGTAACTTATCTTTATTATAATCTGGCCAGGTTTGCTGCCAAATCATTTTTTTTGTTTCCAAGCTCTGCCAAAACTCAGCCGCCAGATGAGGAACAAAAGGATAAAGCAAGATTAAAAACTTCTTTACTGCTTCAATATCCACCTGATTTTCTTTGATAAAATCCTTTTTATTAAAATATTCCATTAAAGCGCTGATAGCTGTATTGAATTTAAACGCCTCAATATCTTCTGATACTTTTTTTATAGTGGTATGGATGGCTGTTGCTTGTCCTTTTGCTTTTTTAAACTCTCCTTTATTTACTTTGGTAATTGTTTCCCCAATCACCAACCAAAGTCTTTCCAAAAAACGCCGCATACCAATAATACTGGCTGTATTCCAAGGTTTAGCATCTTCCAATGGTCCCATAAACATTTCATAAAGACGAAAAGTATCCGCTCCATATTTAGCGACGATTTCATCGGGATTAATCACATTGCCACGAGATTTAGACATTTTTTGTCCATCTTCGCCTAAAATTAATCCTTGATTGCGAAGTTTTAAAAATGGTTCGCGAAACTTAACATAACCCAAATCAGCCAAAACTTTGGTAAAAAATCTGGCATACAACAGATGCATTACCGCATGTTCAGCTCCACCCACATAAAAATCTACCGGACACCAAGTTTTAACTTTTTTAGTATCAAAAGCTTGCTGATTGTTTTGCGGATCGCAATAACGCAAGAAATACCAAGAAGAATCTACAAAAGTATCCATAGTGTCGCTTTCCCGACGGGCCTCTTGACCGCACT
>CAZGYI010000003.1:0-22327 GCA_964530635.1 uncultured Gammaproteobacteria bacterium
GGCGCGGCTAAAATCCACCAAGGCTTTCTGCGAATCAACCAAATAATTACAAAAATTCCCAGCCACACAATCAAACTATGGCTGATATTATACAACACCTGAATATAATCGGGAATTAAATGCGGCTGAGGCGGTCCAGGTTGCCAACCAGTAAATAAAGATTGAGCAAATAAAATACCAAAAGATGATAAATCTGGCAGCACACCAAAAAATATCGCCCACAACCTTGCCCGCCAAAGGATGTGACTATAAATTACGCCGGTCCATAAACCATGAGAAAAAATATCCATAAAAGATATCTAATTAATTCTTTACTCTTTCTGCGATTCCCGATTAATCGAGAATCTAAAATTAATTTATCTTTCTAAATTTTCGCTGCAGTTTACCTCAATGGCTATCGGGTCGGAAATAACAAATAGCTTCTATTTCCATTTGTATAAATTATTTACAGGACTCACGCACTTTTAGATAATTTAATCTAATTTTAGCTAAATTGATAAAAAAGCTTTTAGCTAATTTTAGAGAAAAAACAACTACACTGCGTAAATCCTGTTATTTACTGAATAATTCCATTAAAATAAACACGATATCAACTATAAACAAAAAAACTATAGCCGCCTCTAATAAATTGGCAGTTCGATTTTGTAAACATTCCAAAATAAACTGGCTTGATTTATTAATCAAATCTAATTTCCTTTCTATTACCTGCACTCGACTATTAATTCTATATTGATCGCTTAGCTCTCTGTATAATTTTGCCATTTGTTTTCCTTTTTCCCAAATCACATCGGGATCGTCAAGTAAAGCCAAATTATAAGCCAATTCATGCTGAATGGCATGAGTCAAACCAACTTGCTTAATTAAACTGCGACGACTGCCAATAAACTTGCCTGTATATGATAACTTATCTACTGTTTCTTCTAATTTTTCCAAGTTGCGATCTATTAAATCCTCATAATATTCTAAACTTACTGATCGGGAAAGAACTATCGCTACTAATTTAATAATATCTAAGAAAAATTGGCTTACTCTTAACTCATTAACCTGTAAGGAATTTTTCTTACCGCCAATATATAAAATAAATGAATCTGTAAATTCACTGAGATTAGGGCGCTGAGCAAAATTTTTTAATTTATTCAACCATATTTTTGTCTCATTGGTAGCAAAATTAAAAAAGACTACCGAACCGTATTCAAACACCACTAGATACTTTTCACCAGGTAATTTCCAAATTAATGGATCATTAGCTATCAACTCGGCTGATTGTTGTAATTCGGCCACTAGTTTATCCTTAGAAAAACTAGTAACGATATCATAAGCTAAAACTGGGATAGAACGCATGATAATTTAAAATTGAAAAATCAAAACGAAAAATGATAAATTAAAATTTAAAAATGATTTTGATTTTTAATTTTTACATTTTACATTTGTTACAGATGATAAATTACATCTTTGCGCTCAACCACTATTTCCCATTTTTTCTTTTTGGCTATTTCGTAAAGCGCCTGATTAGGATTAAAACAAATTGGTTTATCTACTATTTCTAAAAAACTAGCATCTGATTCAGTATCACCAACACCTATGGAATTTTTAAACGACAGATGCTCTTCGGCCGCATATTGTTCTAAAACAGCTCGCTTATCTCTAATAGGCAAAAATTTTACAGTACCAGTATAATGTTCTTCCTTGACTTCAAATACCATACCAAAAACAGCATCGAATTTCCAAATTTTATTAAACTCTTTTACTATCTCAATAGGTGATCCGGAAATAGCCAACAACCTATAATCTTTACGTAATTCTTTAATCAACTCACGGGTATAAGTATAAACCCTATATTTCTGTTGCTCTATCACTATACTAGCTACTCTTTTAACATCGCTAACTAATATCCCATTAATACGCTGCTGATAGGAATGTACTACATTATTAATATAATCTTCATAAGAACCAGCTCGATGCACCCAGGCAAAATAATTTTTTTCTAATTCTTTCTTGACTATCGGTGGAAAAACTCCAAAATGAACTAAAGACATCAACAGTTCCCGCTGTAATGAAGAACGAAAAATTGTGCCATCAATATCCAGCACCGCAATCTTATTTTTAGCTAATTTTTTAGACATAATTATTTAACTGTTTTACCAGCTAATTTCTTTTGCGCCCGTCGACGCTCTAGATAAATTACCAACATTACCGATAAAATCACAATCAAGCCCAAAGCCACATACCAGGCAATATCTTGATGATATTCAAAAAAATAGTGATTCAAATAAAGGATTATTACCGCGGCCGCAAAAAAAGTAAGCACGGTAAACACTCTAAACAAAACCACTTGCCAAGTATAATTTCGGCGCTTTCTAAAAACCAAAGCTAAAACTAAATAAATAATAAATAGCGCTCCGCTTAAATAACTCCATAGCAAAATTCGCTGCAAGGCATAAGCTTCTCCTGAACATTCACCGTATCCGGGTTCGGTCAAAGGCTGGGTGCAAACCTGATAATACGGATTAAAATAACGGTTAATATCATATAAACCTTTGATTTGCAACATCATTAAGGCTAAAACCAAAATGACTGACAAAGTAATAGCGGTAACTGTAAGCTTTTCCGGTATAGTTGACTTAGGTGGTTTGGAACGCTGGAGTTGATAATTATCAACAAAAATAGATTCGTCTATCATAAATTTGCTTAAAGCTTAACATTTTTAAAACCAATTAGCAAGTTGTAATAAATTGACAATTAAAATAAATCTGCTAAGCTAACTTAATTAATAGATCTTTTACACAATAGACACAAAAAGCAAAAGGAGAAAATTATGAAAACTGTAATTTTAATAATATTGATAATTTGGTTATTCGCACCAACTGCTTTGGCGCAATCACCAATTGGAGAATTACCGGATTTTGTTGAACATCAAGTAATTGACATTCACATATTAAAATCGATTTTTCGTGAACAAAAAAATTACCAAGCAGAAAAATCAACTGCCATAATTTGCTGGGGCATTGGAACATATTTAAAACATGATTTATCAGAAATCAAGATTTGCTGGACTTTGGATGTGGTAGAGGGAAAAATAAATTTTGTTTTTAATTGTCCACTAGAATTGATTGATGCTGAATATTTTGCCGCCATTAAAAAAATTCCCTGGCAATTAAGAGTAGACAAAGAAAAAACTATTATCCATTTTGAAGTTAATGACCTATTGACGAAAAATGGCGTCATTGGTGATTTTCAAAAAATCTGGAGAAATTCTTCTACCGAATTATCAAGCCTAAAATTTTTAAAAAATATTAAAGTAGAAACCATTTTTGATCAGGAAAAGCCAAAATCTGATCCCCGCTTTAAAAAAATCCGCTATTTACCCAACAGCGGATTTATTTTTTAATTTAAATTTTTTAGTGATAATCTTGTTTACTATACATTATTTCTTGAGCTTGTTTTATAGCCTGCTCTGGCTCTATTTCTCCTTTTTCTAAATCTTCTAAAATATGCCTTAGTGCGGGAATCTCGTAATCGTTCGCTCCCATCGTATGAACATTCTGCCTTATTAACCCCACCTCTGTAATAGCTTCTTCTTTACTTATAGGTTTATTTTTCATTTCTACACTTTCTCTCATATGTTTATATTAATAATTAATTGTTATCTGCTAACTCAATATCTTTAACTAATTTAAATCTTTCAGTAAAATCTCTAAGATCAATATTGTCTCGTGACTCGCCCCTTGCCAACGCCGACTGTAAAAACGCTTTGGTTGTATTCAAATTATCCTGTTTTAAGATATAACCCCCATATTTATTACCATCCTTAAACCCATCAGTTATTATATAGTCACTATCAGCTCCTAAAGATATCCGGGAATATCTTTCCTCTTGTTCAAAATCTTTAAAACGATAACCGTTTTTAACTGCCCAATCAATCACACCTGCCTGAGCACTATCAATTACAAAATGTTTAATAGCTTTATTCTTAGATTTGTTAACCATAATGGTTAAAAATTCCTCCACTTTCTGTAGAAACATACTGCCGTTTATCTTATAATCTTTCAATCCCTCATCAACTTGCCTATGCTCTTGGCAAAGTTCATTAAATATATTTTTATATTTGAAATCAGCTAAGTGATCTCCCTGACTATTTGTTAAATAAAAAGATAAGCACAGACCGTTGGTATAAACATCAAAACTTAACTGATCAGAGATTTTTTCTTGATAAATTAAAATGTTATCTACCATTTTTGCCTCTTTCATAACCTCATCTAGTTTTATATTTATCTCGAGACTGTCCAAAGGTTTTTTAAAAAAACTAAGCTCATTAGAGTCGCTATTTTCTAATCGCCCAATCTTGTTTAAACCTTTCTCAAAATCCATATTATTTTCCATGGCACTTTTTATATTTTTTACCTGAACCATCCGCCTTCGTCCCGTGAAACGGAACTTCGGCAGGGCTTCGCTTGCTAACTATAATATCAAACATTTTTACCATGGCAATGCTTGTACTTAATTCTAGTTCCATCTGATTTAGTCGCTCCGCATGGGCAAGGGTCGTTGCGGCCAACTTTGTGGCCTTGGGCATCTTTTATTTTACCTTGCGGCGCACTAGCAGTGGAAGAAGTGGCGCCAAATATCATACTTTGAGTAGAACTGGTTTTCGCTGGACCCAATTCTTGGGTTTTTCTCACTGGCGCTTCAGTAGCACCAGCCATCCTTTGGGTTAATTCGGTTTTATAAATAGCATAAACCACTGAATTTCTAATCAAAGCCAATAAATCCTGATACATTTTATAACTTTCGCGTTTATATTCCACCAAAGGCTCACGCTGTCCATAACCCCTAAGCCCAATACCGGCGCGCAAATGATCTATCGAAGTTAAATGCTTAACCCAATGATTATCCAAAGAACGCAACAAAATCGTACGTTCCACCTGGCGCATAATCTGCTCTGGTTCGGATTGTTGTAATTTTTCTGCTTGTTTAATTAGCCGTTGCTCGTGCTTTTCATATTCCTCTTGCGCTAACTTGGTTAAATAATTAATTAATTTATTTCTGGCTTTAACATCAGCCGAAGCATCGCCCGCTTCTTCTTCTATCTCGCTAAGTTTTTTTCTAACCTCAACGCTTACGGGAAAAGTAGTGTTCATCACCTCATAAATTTCTTGCAAATTCCAATCTTGTTCAGTGGGTAAAGCGGTATGAAAAGCCACGACTTGGGCAATTTCCTCTTGCACCTGCTCTAAAACCAAATCTTTAAGCTGGGCGGGATTTTTTTCTGCCAAATCCAAAACTTCCTGACGACGACGATAAATTGCCTCACGCTGTTTATTTAAAACATCATCATACTCCACTAAATGTTTTCTAATATCAAAATTGTTTCCTTCAACTTTTTTCTGGGCCGTAGCAATGGATTTAGAAACAATAACATTTTTAATTGGTATATTATCTGGCAAACCCAATCGTTCCATCATCATTTTAACCCGCTCACCGCCAAAAATCCTCATTAAATCATCTTCCAAACTTACAAAAAATTGCGAAGAACCGGGATCGCCTTGTCGGCCAGATCTGCCTCGCAGCTGATTATCAATTCGCCTAGATTCATGACGTTCAGTACCAACCACATGTAAACCCCCGGCTTGTTTAACAAATTTAGCCTCAGCCGCATCTTGAGGATTGCCCGCTTCGCTTTCACCAAAGCGAGGCGAGCCTCCTAAAATAATATCAACGCCACGACCTGCCATGTTAGTAGCCAAGGTTACCGCACCCCGGCGGCCAGCCTGGGCAATAATTGCTGCTTCACGCGCATGGTTTTTGGCATTTAAAACCTCGTGAGGAACCCCTTCACGAGTTAACATTTCATCTAAAATTTCATTTTTAGCAATAGAAATAGTACCCACTAATACCGGCTGACCGGCTTGGTATCTCGCTTTAATTTCCTCCACTACCGCGGCGAATTTGGCTTCTTCTGTTTTATAAATTAAATCTGCAGCGTCTTGGCGAATCATTGGTTTATTAGTAGGAATGGTAACCACCTCCAAATTGTAAATTTTAGCAAATTCCTCTGCTTCAGTGGCGGCTGTACCAGTCATGCCAGCCAATTTTTCATACATTCTAAAATAATTCTGAAAAGTAACCGTAGCCATGGTCATGCTTTCCCGCTGAATCTTCACGTTTTCCTTGGCTTCAATCGCCTGGTGTAAACCCTCGGAATAACGCCGGCCAAACATCAACCGTCCAGTAAATTCATCCACAATCACCACTTCACCCTCACGCACTACATATTGTTTATCCCGTTTAAATAAAGCCTTAGCTTTTAAGCCGGCTTCTAATAAATGTACTGTTTCCACATCTGCGCCAGTATACAAATTTTCCACGCCTAACCATTTTTCTGCTTTGGCTATTCCTTCTTCCGTAAAAGTGGCGGCGTGCATTTTTTCATCAACATTATAATCAACATTTTCCTGCAACCCGCTAACAAACCTTGCCACATCATAATATTTTTCTACTGCTTCCTCGGCTGGCGCTGAAATAATTAAAGGCGTACGCGCCTCATCTATTAAAATAGAATCAACTTCATCAACAATGGCATAATAAAGTGGACGCTGGACCATTTGCGACTTTTGCCACACCATATTATCACGCAAATAATCAAAACCGAATTCATTATTGGTGCCATAAGTAATATCGGCTAAATAAGCTTCTTTTCTCGGTACATCCCGCAAATGCCGATAAGTTTCATCTTCGCTATCAGTTAAAGAATCATACATAAAAGCCCGTTCGTGATTAATACAACCACAAGTTAATCCTAAAGCCTGATAAATTTGTCCCATCCAAATAGTATCGCGCCGTGACAAGTAATCATTAACCGTCACCACATGCACACCCTTACCGGCCAAAGCATTTAAATAAACTGCCAAAGTAGCAGTTAGAGTTTTTCCTTCGCCAGTTCTCATTTCCGCAATTTGCCCGCGATGCAAAACAATGCCACCAATTAATTGCACATCAAAATGTCGTTGCTTAATAGTTCTTTTGGCTGCCTCTCTAACGCAAGCAAAAGCTTCTGGTAAAATATCATCCAAAGTTTCACCTTGAGACAGGCGATTTTTAAATTCTGAAGATTTACTTTTTAGCGCCTCGTCTGGTAATTTAGTTAATTCTGATTCTAAAAAATTTATCTTTGGAACCAGGAATTCCAGGGTTTTAATAACCCGCGCATTAGAATCACCAAAAAGCTTAGTTAAAAATGACATAAGAAATATAATCTAAACAGAAATCACTGTAACATTTTAATACTCGCTTGACAAGATTGTAGTCTACATTACATAGTGACACTTCTCTGGTACAATAGTGACACATGTTAACTCTTAACTAGAAAGTGTCGTATGTTAGCCAAATATCCCAATGAATTAAGATTTAAGTGGTATCTATGGGTAGGACGACAATATCATTCAGGTGAAGCTCCACGGCCTCACGGCCGTGGCATCTTTTCTTTCAGGGTTCCGCCGTGGAGCGGAACCCTGAACCGAAAGCCATTCATCCACGCCCTTACAGGCGTGGCTTTCTGGTTCATGGGTCAAAGCTACTTGTAAGCTATTCTGGGTTTCCAGAAAGGTTTATTACTACTGGAATATCAGAGATTATGGATATCAATCACCTAGTTATCTATCTTACCTCATCTCCAGATCAAACTCACTTACCCGGTTAAACAGTTTATTACCTAAGAGAAACTAAAAACTAATTATGGTCCTTTAAAGATGGCCATGTTGGTGAAAAAGAAACTGGGCCTAAAAATTTCTCTCACCATTGTCTATCGTTTCTATCGTCAGAGAAAATTAATTCAGGCAACCACAAAAGAAGTTGCCCTGGCATGAACCAATAAAAGAGAAGTTACTGGTGACTCAACCCAGACAGGGCGTACAGGCAGATATCAAGTATGTTTATCACCAAGGACCTTATAGAGTATCACCATCGAAAGATTTGATTTTAGATTAACTGTTAAAATTTACTCTAGGTTCAGCTTTATAAACGATTTTTTATATACCAATCAAATATTTCTTTAGCCGCTGGTACTGCTATAGCCGTACTTTCTCCACCATTCTCAAACAAAATAATCAATACCATACTAGGGTCTTCATAGGGTACAAAACCAGCAAACCAAGCGTGCGGCTGTTGTTTATTATCTATTTGCGCAGTACCGGTTTTACCAGCCACCGCCCGTGATAAGGTGGCTAGTGATCTACCACTGCCATAAACGACTGTATTGCGCAATCCTTGACGAATAATTGATAAATTTTGCTGATCAATTGGTAAGCTACCATTTTTTTGCGCCGCAATAATCTTAACGTCACGTAAAGGATCCTGGATCATTTTTATTAAATGTGGTTGATAAATATTACCGCCGTTAACTAAAGCGGCATAATTAACCGCCAACTGCAATGGCGTTACTAAAATATGTCCCTGACCAATAGCCAAATTATAAGTATCACCTAAATACCATCTTTCATTAAAATTAAGCTGTTTCCATTCTGGTATAGGCACCAAACCTTTAGCTTCACCTAATAAATCAATATAAGCCAATTGCCCAAAATTCATTTTTTTTAAATAATTAGCTAAACGATCTATGCCTAAACCCGTAAAATGTTCTGTACCGCCGCCAATAGCATAAAAGAAAGTATTAACTGATTCAGCGATTGCTGAATAAACATTAGTCGCTCCATGCCCATCAGCTTTCCAATCAGCAAAAAATTTATTTCCTGCCCACAAACCACCACTAGAAAAAAACGTTGTCTGCGGAGTAATTACTTGCTCTTGTAAAGCAGCAGCAGCAATAAAAGGTTTAATAGTTGATCCTGAAGGATATTCTCCAGAAATCGCTCGATTAAACAAGGGTTTATTTTTATCTTGTAAAGTAGCGGCTACCTCTTGGCTTTTCTCTAATAAACCAAAATAATTAGGGTGATATAAAGGTAAAGATGCCAAGGCTAAAACTTCTCCATTTTTAGGATCCAGGGCAACGGCTGCTCCCTTGGTTAAACTAGCAACTTTTAGATATTTTTTCATAATATCAACCACGGTACGCTGTAATTCATTATCAATAGTTAAGGTTAAGCGACTACCAGATACGGGTTCAAGAGAAGCATAAATTTCTCTTGTCCGTCCTAGATTATCAACTTCTATTTCTCTTTTTCCAGCTAAACCACGTAATTCTTCTTCGTAAACCGCCTCAATACCGGTACGGCCAATACTATCGTTAAATTGATATACTTTACTCATTTTTTGATATTCATCTGATGATAATAAACTCATATAACCCAAAACATGTCCCAGATATTCATCTAGTAGATAATTTCGGCGACTAACAACTCTTACCTCTACTCCAGGCCATTCGGCCGCTTGGTTCATTAAAGCTAAAGCCTGATTATGATCCAGTTGCGATTCCAATACTACTGGCAAATAAGAATTGTAATCTAACTTGGTTAAATCAATCTGATAATTATTTTTTTGTGCTATAGCTTGTAATTTTTCTAAAATAGTTTGACGTAGATTAAAATCATCGGGTAAATCAGCTGGAATAACCACTAAATTAAACATTGGCATATTAGAAACTAATTTCTGGTTTTGCCGATCAACTATCAAACCGCGTTGGGCTGGTAAAATTTCCAGACGGATTCGATTACCCTCTGCAGTGGCGCGAAATTCAACACCCCTCACAACTTGTAGCCAAATAATTCTACTAGTTAGTAAACTAAAAAATATTATAAAGACAAACAACAACGTACGTGGAACTTTGGGCTCAATTACTCTACTTAAAGAGCCTACTTCTTTAGCCGGAATACCGGTTCCCTCGTAACGCTTATCAGAATAACCAACTAATTCACGATCCTTAATATCACCACCCTCCACTCGAATTCTAAAAGGATCTTTGTGTTTAATCATAATAATTCTTGTGACTTAAACCAACGACTTAATTTTCCACTTAAAAATAATAAAACAGCTATTATTAGTAAACTAATAAGCAAAGATAATAAATAGGAAAAAATCTGCATCAAATCAGGATACAAAGGATTGTTTTCAACTAAATAAGGGAGCCAACTAACTAGCCAGTAAAATAAATAAAACAATAATAACCAACTACTGCTAGTTAGCCACCGCGCTGCTAAATTATTAGCTACTAATTTGCTTTGGATAAAATTATTCCACACCAGCCAGGAAATAATTAGAGAAATTGTGGTAACAGCTAAACTAGGAAAATAAATTAAATCAGTAAACACTGACCAAGTAATAATTACAGCTAAACCAATTTTTTTATTAATCATCAAACTGATTAATATCCCAACAACCAAACTTAAAAAGATATCATAATTTATTAAACTATTAAAAATGCTCTCCAGAAAGATTAATCCTACGCTTAATAAAATTCCTAATAATATTGGCATAGTAATAATCGTAACCAGTTAAATTATTTGGAGGTAATAGTAGAGATTACTACCCGCAAAAAGCGTAACTTGTTTAAATCAAACGGCGGCGCCACGATGGCGCTTTGAAAAAGGTGGTCTTCTTTTTTTTCTACTGAAGTAATATAACCAATGGTTAAACCGCGTGGAACTAATTCATCTAAACCGCTAGTAATTACAGTCTGCCCCGCAGCCACAACATCATCAACTGGTAAATAATTAATTCTTGTTCCTAAATTAAATTCTCCTTGAATAATTCCTCTCGAAGCCTGGTCATTCAAAACCTCAGTTGTGGTTAAAAATAGCGGCGAGGCAATTAAAATAATTTCGGAAAACATTCTTTGAACATTGACAATTTTACCAACCAAAATACTTTCAGTAATCACTGGCAGTCCATTTTTTAAATTGTGATAACTACCCTTGTTGATTATATAAGTAATAGACGATAAGGTTTGTCGGCGACCAATAATTTCCACGCCAGTGGTTAAAAAATTATAACTGGGCAGTAAAGCCAGCTCTTGCCGTAATCTATTATTTTCTAAAATTAAATCTTCACCCTTAGCTTTACCGGATTCCAAAATTAATACCTTATTCTCTAATATCTTTATTTGTTCCACTAAAGAACCTTTGTTAAAACTATTAGCTAATTGATCTTTAATATCACGGCCAACTTGATAACCAATAAAAGTAGGGGCGCCAGCTATGGGCTGAAGATAAGTAAGCAGATAATTCCAAAGGTAAGTATGTAAAAAAATCAAAATCAATCCACTAACTAAAAATAAGTTAAGGTATTTAAAATAACGCGACTTAAAAATAATCATACTTAATTATCTAATACTGGCAGCTTCTCGTGCTGGTAATAATAAATCAGCCGTGTGTTCTAAATCTTCTAAAATAATTCCCGTACCACGTACCACACAAGTCAAAGGATCATCAGCCACTTGTACTGGAATAGCCAGTTCGGCCGCAATTAATTTATCCAAACCTTTAAGCATCGATCCTCCGCCCACCATAATAGCGCCGCGCTGGTAAATATCAGCAGCTAATTCTGGTGGTGTATTTTCAATAGTCGCTCTAATGTTTTCAATAATTAATTTAATATTCTTAATCAACGCTTCTCTAACCTCCTCTTCGCTAATAGAAACCTCTCTCGGCAAGCCAGTAACCAGGTCTCGTCCCCGCATCGACATAGTTAATGGTTTAGTTTGATTAACTGCCGAACCTAATTTAATTTTCACCTCTTCGGCCGTTTTTTCGCCAATCAATAAATTAAAATGATCCCTGGTATATTGAATAATACTTTCAGTAAATTCATCGCCAGCAATCCGCATAGATTGTGAGGTAACTACGCCGCCCAAAGAAATTATCGCAATCTCTGTAGTGCCACCTCCAATATCTATTAATAAATTACCGCTCGGATCTCTAATTGGCAATCTAGCACCCAAGGCCGCTGCCATTGACTCCTCTACTAGCATCACCTCACGAGCGCCAGCTGAAATTGCCGCATCTTCAACTGCCTTACGCTCAACTTCAGTAACATCCAATGGAATTCCAATTACTACTCTTGGCCTTGGGGCAATACCAATACTTTCTTTATGTACTCGGTCAATAAAATATTTAAGCATTTTTTCAGTAACTTCAAAATCAGAAATTACACCATCCACCAACGGACGGCTGGCAATAATATGCGGTGGAGTTTTACCCAACATCTTTTTAGCTTCTTCACCCACAGCTAAAATCTGATCAGTTCTGGTATTGACGGCCACAATCGATGGTTCATTAATTATAATTCCCTTATCTTTAACGTAAACCAGAGTATTGGCAGTACCCAAGTCAATACCCATATCACGAGAAAAGCTTCCCAAAAACTTTTTTAACATACGTCTTTAGTTTAATGCTTTAATGATTTTTGTCTAGAGTAGATACTAGTTATTAGTGAACACTTATCTTGTTCAATAATTTTTGCTGAGTAACTAACTCGGTTTTAGAATGATCACGCGCTTTAAACTCAATCTGATTACCAGATTTTTCACTAATAACAATTCTGTATGGAACGCCTAATAAATCACAATCTTTAAATTTTATACCAGCTGATTCAGGGCGGTCATCAAATAACACTTCGACATTCTTTTTTAATAAAATTTGATATAAATTTTTTGCTCGATTAAAAGTTTTTTTATCATTACCCAAAACCAACAAATGCGCTATAAAAGGAGCAATAGCTTTTGGCCAAATAATTCCGCTATCATCATGATTTACTTCCACCACTGTTCCCATCACTCGCCCCGGACCAATACCGTATGAAGCCATCACCACTGGATGTTTATTACCGCCTTCATCTGTATAAAACAAATTAAAAACCTCGGAAAACTTAGTACCTAATTTAAATATATTTCCTACCTCTACACTTTTGCTATTATGTAAATCGCCTTGACGGCATACTGGACAAACCTGATTAGTTTGTATCTTAATTAATTCAGTATTCTGAGCAAAATTACATTTATCACAATAAACCACGGTATCTTCACCAGCTGGAGTTAATACTTGAAATTCATGGCTATATTTTTTAGTAAAAGCGCCACCTGAAGCCTCCACTACCAAAACCCTTAAACCACAACGCTTAAAAATTTTAAGATAAGCCTGTTTAACTTTTTCATAATATTTATCTAAATCAGCTTCTGAAGTATGAAAACTATATAAATCCTTCATCACAAATTCGCGCGTGCGAATAATACCAGATTTAGCTCGCGGTTCGTTCCTGAATTTGGTTTGTAGTTGATAAACATACTTTGGTAAATCGCGGTAAGAAAAAATAAACCGTTTAGCAATCCGCGTAATTGCCTCTTCATGGGTCCAAGCTAAACCAACAGCTACACCTTTTCTCTCTTCAAATTTATACATAATTTTTTCAGGTGTAACCCAACGATTGGTAGTTTCCCAAAGTTCTTTAGGCTGCAACGAGGTCATCTCCATTTCCTGTCCGTCAATAGCGTTCATTTCCTCGCGAATAATTTGTTCAATCTTTTTAAAAACTCGCCAACCCAAAGGCAGATAAGAATAAGCGCCAGCCATTTGCTTATCAATAAACCCGGCTTTAATTAAAAGTTGAGCATTAACCGCTTGCTCATCAGCTGGTACGGTTTTGGAAGTTTTGGTAAATAATTCCGATTGTCGCATGATTTAAGAATAACAAAATTAATTAAATAATCAAGCAAATGGTTCGCAAATTTCGTTCCGCACTAAGGGCGAATAAAATCCTCCAATGTATCTCGAATTTACTCATATCTAAAACTTCACCATAAATAATGAAGGGAGTCTAAATTTAAAATTGTCTCTTAACAGATACTTTTCACCAAAACCGCGAGATGGCGCTTAATATTTTATCACCAAAACGCATTAAATCTTTATAAGTTATAATGGCTACCAGCAACATTAAAAACATAAAGCCCATTTGATGCACAGTGGCTTCCACTTTTTCATTATTAGGCTTACGTCTAATTTTTTCAATAATGACAAATAACAACCGCCCGCCATCTAAAGCCGGAATGGGTAAAATATTAATAATTGCCAAATTAACTGACAAAAGCGCAGCAAACTGCAACACATAAATCCAGCCCAAACTAACAACTTGGCCAGTTAACACGGCGATGCCCACGGGACCCGCCACTTCTACGCCAACCTGACGTTCGCTAACTAAATTTTTAATTATCATAATAAAACCAGTTACTGTATCATAAATTAAATAACCGGTGGTTTTAACTCCCATCCAAATTGATTGATACCACGGATAAGAAATAATACCGGTTTGAATTAAAGCAACGCCCATAGCAGCTTTGCCACCCGATTCTGATAATATCTGAGGCGTTATTTGTTTAGTTATTGATTCACTGCCTTGTTGCACCTTTACTTGCATGGGAATATTTTCATGTCGAGCTATATAATTTTGTACTTGCTCTAAAGAGGTAAACTCATTACCATCTAAGCTTAAAATAGTATCACCTAATTTAATACCCGCCTGATCAGCTGGCGAATCTGGCAAAACACTAAAAATCTGCACCTTAACATCACGTGATTGGGCTCTGTTTCCCTGATCAACTATAGTGGGCAAGCCAAACATAAATCCTAAAGATAACAAAGCAACGCATAATACTACGTTCATTAAAACTCCCGCGACTAAAATTACCGAGCGCTTCCAAGGTTTTTGGGCAGCAAAACTATTTAATTCTTGCCGCGATTGACTATCTTCTCCTTTTAATTTTACAAAACCACCCAAGGGCAACCAATTAAGCGAATAACGTGTGCCATTTCTTTCCAGACTAACTATTCGAGGTGGAAAACCAAAACCGAATTCTTCCACTTTCACACCAAGCTTTCGAGCAGTTAAAAAATGCCCTAGCTCGTGAGCTAAGATTAACAAAGCTAAAATGGCAATAAATACAATGATGGTAGTAAGCATAGTTCCTGGTTCCTAGTTCCTGGTTCCTAGTTCTTCTTTACTAGGAACTAGTGGCTAGGAACTAATAAGCTAAATGGTCATTATTTCTTTTTCTTTGGCTTCACCTAATTTTTTAATCTGTTCATTAAAATCATCTATCATTTTCTGTAATTCTTTTTGGGCAGCAAACATTTCGTCTTCGGAAATATCACCAGCCCGTTCTTGATTTTTTAATGTTTTATTAATATCTTCACGAATAGAACGGATTTGTACGCGAGTCGACTCTAAAATGCCAACCATAATCTTGATTAATTCTTTTCGACGCTCTTCAGTCAAAGACGGCAAATTCAATCTGATTATCTGGCCATCTATAGTAGGGGTAATCCCTAAATTAGATATTTTAATGGTTTTTTCTATATCTTTAATAATATTAGGATCCCAGGGTTGAATCACAATTTGCCGAATTTCTGGAGTATTAATCGAGGCTAGTTCAATCAACGGTGTTTTGGTGCCATAAGCCTCAATCAGTAAATGTTCTACCAGACTGGGGCTGGCGCGCCCGGTACGTAATTGATTTAATTCAACTTTGAGGTGATCAATTGATCTATTTAATTTTTCTTTAAGGTTAGATGGTAAAGCTGACATATTATTTTTTGATTCTAGTGGTTCCTAAATAAATAATATTAGGATCATCAGGGTTAATAGCTAGCGCCGTAGCCGCCTGTTTAGCTGGCGACGGTCGGGTAACCCAATTTATCCCCCCATCGCTAGAATAATAAATTAAAAAATTAAGAGCATAAAAAATTTCATTATTAGCTTGAGGATTAACTGCTAAAGTATTAATTCCTACAACACTAGGTGGGGTTACCAGGTTCATGCTGGTCCAATTTTTACCTCCATCAACTGTTTTGAATAAGCCATAAGGTGTCACATACAAAAGCCCGTCAGCTAAGCCGGGAATAAAAATCATCTGACGGAAATTGCCGGGCTTTTTTACCAAATTTTGTAAGTTGGGCTGTAAATCTTCCCAAGATACACCTTTATCAGCGCTACGCCAGAGACCGTTAGCTGGCATGGCAGCATACATAATGCCGGTTTGCGAATTAAGGAAAATTCTGGAAATACCTTTAGTAAAGCGATAAATCGCTTGCCAACTATTACCTGCGTCCAAACTTTTAAGCAAGGTGCCTTTGCTGGTGGTGGCATACAAAACATTAAAATTACTATTATCAATTATCACATCAGTTAGACCACTTTCCGGCGTTCCCTCAATATAAACTTGCGACCAATTATTTCCCCCATCAATAGTTTTATAAATTTTATTACCCGAAGCTACGTAGTTGATATCTTTCTGCGCCGGATGAAGTGCTAAAGAGCTGGCACCAGCACTAAAAAACTTACGCCATTGCTCAGCCTCGTTGTCACTAAGATAAATTCCTGATTCAGGAGAAAGCGCATACATGGTTCTGTTATCTAAGGGAGAAAACATTATTCTACTAACATTAATTGAGTTAATGGTAACGTCTCGTTTTTTACCCTTAGTCACAAAAACTTTCTGCTGCCAAGTTGCTCCTTTATCTTGAGATTTAAATACTCCGCCACCTAAAACTTTGGGTGTAACCAAGGCACAGCCGCCTAATAATAAACTTAAAATAAACAAACTAATGGCAATTTTTTTCATATAATTGTTTTGCTACTAATTAATAACCATTCTAAGGTTAATTTAGTATTGCTATTAGACAATATTTTGGCTTTAGCTTGCTCTAAAAGCTTAATAATTTGGATAATTTGATCAAGCGACAATTGTTGACTAACGCTAATTAAATCTTTTTTGAATAAATGAAAGATTAATCTGGCTGATTGCTGATATTTACATAATAGCAAATCCCTGGTAATTTCCAACCAATTCCTTAATAAAATCAGAGAATTCCTGTGATCTTTGATAAAATCACCGTCCTTTGAAGAAATTTTTGCCGGCGCTAACACTTGGTTATTAATATAATTGAGACACTGATTAATATTTTTAGTTTTTAAAAAATTTATAAAACTATTTCCTGCCTCAATAATATTTTTAAAATTAATCTGGTCGGTAATTATCTGCCAGGCAATTCCCGGACTGCCTTGTGCTAAATGTACAATTGTCTCAATATCTTGCTTGGGTACTCGCTGCTGCTCTAACCATTGTTTATGCTCCGGGGCATCTACCGGAGTTAAATTAATAACCTGACAACGAGAAACTATGGTGGAAAGCAATTTATGTATATTAACAGTCATTAAAATCAGCAATGAACGCCTGGCTGGCTCTTCTAAAGTTTTAAGTAAAGCGTTACTGGCCTCTTTACTTAATCTGTCTGCCTGAGGAATAATCACTATTCGATAATTATTATACCAGGATTGTAATTTTAAGAAATCTTTAATTTCTCTAATCTGTTCAATACTAATATCTTTTTTGCCAGTTAATTGTTTAATCCATAAAATATCAGGATGATTATCTATATTAAAATTATTCTCATCCTTAAACAAATGCTCAATAAAAAAAATAGCCAAAGTAGTTTTACCCACGCCCGCTGGTCCACAAAACAAATAAGCATGAGTTAAACTTTGATTTTTAATACTGTCTTGTAAATAAGTTTGGGCCCGTTGATGGCCAATGACTTGGGTCGCCATAAATTAACTATTGAGAATTTATTAATTTTCTGCAGCCGCCATCTGTAAAACTTGCCAAGTTTTTTCTACGGTTTGCTGCCAAGAAAAAAGTTTTAATCGAGTAGAACCCTTACTAACCAAATTCTGTCTGATATCTTTATTACTAATTAGTAAATTTAATTTAGTCTGCCAATCGCTAGAATTATCTGATTCTACCAACAAGCCAGCATCAGCAACCACTTCTGGCAAAGCGCCAGCGTTGGCTGCTATTACCGGCGCACCATGAACCCAAGCATCCAGTACTGGTAAACCAAAACCCTCAGCAGCACCCGGGAAAATTAAAGCAGTGGTTTTATTTAAAAGCCAAGCGACTTGAGCTTCCGGTAGCCAAGATATCTGCTTAACGTTATCTGCTAACTTTAACTCTTTAATTAGCGCCTGAACTTCTGCTGCGCCGCGCCCAGCCTTGCCTACTAATAATAATTGATACTGAGGATATTGTTTAAGTAAAGTAGAAAAGGCCTTTAAAATGACTAATAAATTTTTCTTGGTTTCTACCCGTCCTAAAAACATAAAAAAAGGATGATCGACATCGGCAACTGGTTGTGCAATGCTAGTAATCACTGGACCTAAATAAGTAGTAAATATTTTATTAGCGGATCGAGGATAATGTTGATTGATTTGCTCTTTACTATAATTAGAAATAGTAATAACTGCCCGAGCGTGATTTACTCCCCACCAAGTAGTCAGTCGCAAATACCAACGACTTTTTAAACTATAGGCTGCCGGCATCTTCAACCAGCTAATGTCATGAACCGTGACTGCTGATTTCACCTTAACTAAAAAAGGTAAGATATGAGACGGTACCCAAAAAATATCAGGGCGGTCTTTGTTTACTTGTCGCGCTAGCCGCCATTGGCTCCAAAAAAATTTAACAGGCCAATTTAATACTTTATTCTCCCAGTTATTAGGCAATTTTCCAAAAATAAATTTTAAAGAAACACGAGAATATAAAATTACCTTAACCTCTCGTGGTATTACTGAAATTAATTGTTTAATTAAAAAATAACTATAATATTCAACTCCGGTTTTTTCTTTAACCTCGGCACGAGAGGCATCAATAGCAACTATCATAATTACTTAGCTGAAAGAATACTACGCTTGTATGATTCCAAATTATCCAAAGCAATTCCTGTACCTTTAGCTACACATAATAAAGCCTCGTCTGCTATATAAGCGGCTACGCCTGTGGCTTGAGTATATAACTTATCAATATTCCTTAATAAAGAAGTGCCGCCGGCTAAAACCATTCCTTTATCAATTACATCGGCTGATAATTCTGGCGGCGTTACCTGCAACACTGACTTTACTGCCTGAATAATCCCCTCTAGTTGGGTTTGAATAGCGTCGGTAATATCGTCTGATGTTATAGTAATGGTTTTAGGCAAACCAGATACCAAATCGCGTCCCCTTGCCTCCATTGATAACTTGTCATCCATATACAAAGCCGAGCCAATTTTTATTTTAGTCTCCTCGGCTGTGCGTTCACCAATAGCTAAACCAAATTTCTTTTTAATAAAATCCATAATAGCATAGTCTAATTTTGTCCCTCCGATTCTCACAGAAGTATTGGCCACTATGCCCCCTAAAGAAATCACGGCGACCTCCGAAGTTCCTCCACCCATATCTACAATCATATGTCCGGAAGCTGAACCAATAGGAATATTAGCGCCAATAGCTGCGGCAATCGGCTCTTTAATAATATAAGCAGCTTTGGCGCCGGCAGCGATGGTAGCGTCGATAACAGCCCGACGTTCGGTAGAAGTAATACCAGCTGGCACGGCAATCATTACTTCTGGCTTAAACAATCTAATACCTCCGAGGGCTTTATTAATAAAATATCTAAGCATGGCTTCGGTAGTTCGATAATCAGCAATCACTCCTTCTTTCAAAGGCCGCGAAGCAATAATTGTGTCCGGAGTACGACCCAACATTTCTTTTGCTTCATCACCCACCGCCAACACTTTATTATCCGCCACGGAAATTGCTACGACTGATGGTTCGTTAATCACAATCCCTCTCCCTGGTAAATGAACTAGAGTATAAGTTGTGCCCAAATCTATACCAATTTTTCTATTAAACATACCCCGTATATCAACTTCGCTCGCCAAAATTTAAGCGAGAAAAGTAACCTAATGATAAATTGTTTAATCTTGGATATAACATAAATAATGTGAGGATAGGATTTTGATGATAAGCTTAAAAGCGAAGTTGTATAACGGGACAGATCGCTGCTTAACTTTAACTAAAATATAGCCACGAGTCAATGCCTAAAAATCCTTAAATGTCATTCCCGACTTGATCGGGAATCCAGAATTATTTTATTTTTCTAGATTCCCGCTTCCGCGGGAATGACAAAAAATGAAAGTGTTATCAATTCACTCTTGATAAAAACGTCCGGCTAAATAATTTTTCACATCTTTCTACTGGGAAAATACATATTGACTGGTAAGTTTTTTAAATCAAACCACCGCCATTCTATTATCTCTTCAGGCTCCAAAATTTTAGGGTCGCCTGAAAAATCGTCACACAATAATCCGCGGTAACGAAATAAGCATCAATTACTTTATCATTACTCTTCAATTGAAGGGTGAGGAACTTTCAAACCCCATTTTTTAAAATACTTAATCCAAGAAACAATATGAATCCAGGTTACTTTATTAAATAAACCCAAAAACAAAGCTTCGGCTGATTGGCGCTGATGGTAATGAACCATACTTATTTCAGCGGCGTAATAAACCTGCCAATTCTTTTCCCAAAATCTACGACACCAATCAGTATCTTCAACATACAAAAAAAATCTTTCATCTAACCAGCCAACTTGAGCCAATGCTTCACGGCGCGCAATTAAACAAGCGCCTAATAGCCAGTCCACGGCTTTATTTTTTTTATGATCCCAATCCATCATTAAATAACGCTCAATTTTTTCTTTAGCCCAAGGCCAATAGCCCAATGGTGTCCGCCTAAAAATTGGTAGCCAAAACGAAGGGAAAGTAAAGCTAGACATTTGCACCGAGCCATCTGGATTAATCAGTTTGGGAGCGGCTAATCCTATTTTGGGATTATTTTGCATAAAATTCACCAGATTATCTAGGGCCGTGCCAAAAACTGCCACATCAGGATTTAATATCAACAGAAAATCACCCTGAGCTTGCTTTAATCCGGCATTATTACCAGCAGCATAGCCATGATTTTTATTAAGCCCAACAGTTTTTACTTGGGGAAACTTACTTTTAACCATGTCTAAACAGCCATCTCGCGAGGCATTATCCACCACGATAACCTCAAAAGAAGTATTTATTTTTTCAGTAAATAATCCTCGCAAACACTGCTTGACCAAACCGGCGGTATGATAATTTAAGATAACAATGGATAATAACGGCTTATTCATAAAAACCAACGCTTTAACTCTTGGCAGCTTATCACTCTCTGTTGCCTAATAAAAGAGCGCTTTTTAAACATCACCGGCAACAGAACTACAAATTGACCCAAGGCTTTGAATAAAACTTTTGGCTCAACCAACAAGCGGTAAACAAATTTTTTAAATTCATACCATAAAAGATACATCGAGTGCCTTAATAAATTATTAAAACAATCGTTTTTAAGCAAAACCAACCAATGGTTGCGACAAGAATACACTTTCATTTGTTCTGGCCAATAAGCGCGAGCTTGGGTAATTAGGGCTAATCTTTCTGGTTTGGCTAAAGAGCGATGATGAAAGCAGACGGACTGGGGTAGATACCAAGCTTTAAAGCCAGCGTTTCTTAAACGCCAAGCAATATCCACGTCTTCTTTATAAGTAACAAAATCCTCGTCCAGCACTTGCCCTTGATATTTAATAGCTTCTAGCGCCGCTCGGCGATATAATGGAGTAGCACCGGTCACGCCAAAAACCTCTTTAGTTGCTTCGGCTTGGCCCTGATCAAATTCACCTTCCCTTAAATTATAAGTGTGCCGATTTTTATTAACTGCCAAACCGCAGGAATCAAAAACACTAACTTTGTGTAAATTCTTATGTAAATCTAACCGATAAGTTGCTGGATTAAAAAACCATTTTAATATTTTACCCTGAAAAGCCGCGGCTGATTTGTTTTGCTCGGCAAATTTTACTAAATTATTAAGATAATCTGGCGCCAATAAAACATCTTGATTAAGTAAAAAAAAGTAATCACCCGAAGTCCACTGAAATGCCTGATTATGGGCATGGGCAAACCCTAGGTTTTTACTATTAGACACCACTCTACTACGCCCTCGTAATTCTGGGCTAGTTAATAAGAAATCATTAATCACTTTTAATGATTCGTCAATAGAGGCGTTATCAATAATTAATAGAAAAAAATCTTTACTAGTTTGTTCAGCTAGGCCAGATAAACAATAATTTAAATATTTAGCTCCGTTGTACACCACTAGACTAACTGCTGTTTTATACTTTTTGCTAAGAATTTTTTTCATTAAGATAATAAGATAAAAATAAACCTAATACCAACAACAAACCTATGCCTAAAGGATGATTTAAATAAGGTGTAGTAAGATTAGTAACAAAAACCGAGACGGCGCCGGTTAAAATTAACCAAACCATCGGCTGATGAGGTGCTGATTTCAAATAACTAACAGCCGGTTTAAATAAATACCACCAAAACCACAAATAAATTACCAAACCAATTAAACCAATTTTCAGCCAAATATCCAAATAACCCAATTCAAAAGCATAAGTAGTGTATTGTCCAGTAGCGCCGGCAGT
>CAZGYI010000003.1:22337-30166 GCA_964530635.1 uncultured Gammaproteobacteria bacterium
ATGCGGGGGTCAGTAGTGAAATAAGTAACTGTTGAGCCAAAACCACCGCCTAATAACCAATACGCCTGTACTTTTTGACTTAAAGGACCAAGTAATTGCAAACGGGCAGCGCCAGCCGCTTCGCCCGAACCACTAGAAGCTCTGGCTAATAAAATATCTGCTGAGGATAAACTAATTGGCTGGGGAATAGGAACATTAGTAACAGCCAAAAGCAGGCCGTAGCTGGCTGTAATGATTAATATTACTAAGCCTAAAAACACCATTAACTTTTTAAAATTTAATTTATTAACCAGAAGATATGTTAATAAACCACCCAAAACAGTTACCAGATAAGCCAACCAAAAACTTCTAGACAAACTAGCCAGCAACACCGAAGTTACCAACAAACCAAACAACCAAACTCCGTGCTTTGCTATTAATTGACTACTACTAAAACTTTCCCGCCGCCAATTAATTAACCAGAAAAATAGCCAACCAACAGCAGCGGTTAATATAAAAATATGACTTTGGGAAAATACTCTAAAAAAGTTTCCCCCAACATAAGTTATCTCGCCAAAACCAGTATTGCGAATCCAAGAATAAATTGGCAATAAATACCAAATTGAAAAATGACTATATAAATACAGCAAAAATAAGGTTTTAAAGGCTAAATATGATAAAGCAGGAATTATCACTATTTTTATTTTGGACCAAGCTTCGCTGCCATAAAAAAGATATGGCAAAAATACTGCTAAATATAAATAACCATTTAAATCTAAAAACCAATTACCAAAGTCGTTTCGCCCCAAGCCATTAATCGCGCCCCAAAATAAAACTAGTACTACTGACAACCAGGCAATTACTAATTTGTTTTTAAACTTTGACCAATCATGTCTGGCTACTACTCTAATCAGCCAAACGCCCATGATAATAATAAACCAAGCTAGCCTTAAAGAAATTAAATTCTGTTGATAATCAAAAAATAGCAAATAACCCTTAGAACCCAAGACTAATTCCAAAATAAATACAACTAAAGCCCAGCCATAATTTACCAGGGCTAAGATGATAAAAGCTGCTACTGCTAAACTAAAACAGACAAACTCAACTGTTGGATTTAAAAAAGAGATTAAAGAAATCAAATCAAATACTAAAAAGACTGCCACTGTCATCATAAATTGGCCAGTACGACTTTGTGGTATAAAGCGTTTAATGGTGACGAGATTTAACATAATCAAGAAAATATACTACTAAAAACATCGGGCGACTAAGGCACCAAACCAGTAACCACTCTAAATAAGTATGATGTTTTTTTAAATAATAAAGCAAACTATGTATAAACCAGCGATAGCGTTGGAAATAAGAAAGTTGGGAAAAACTAGCACCACAAGTGTGTACTAAATGCAGTTCTGGACTGTACCATACTTGAAAACCTTGCTGTTGCGCTCTTTTGCAAAAATCTACTTCTTCAAACCAAACAAAAAAATTTTCATCAAAACCACCTAATTTCCGCCAGACTTCTTGTTTAACTGCAAAACAAGCGCCCATTACCTGATCCACTGTTTGCTCTTTGGTATAATTAAAATCTAATGCCAAATATTTTCTGGCTAACTTAGGAAATCGCCCCAAAAGTTTTAAAGCATCAAGTAGTGAAGACCACAAAGTAGGAAAACGTCTAACCGAACGTTGGATTTTAGCATTATCGTCAAAAATTATTCTACCGCCCACTACCCCAGCCTGAAGATGGCTAGACCAAAAATTACTTAACGCCTGAAAAAAACCTGGT
This sequence comes from uncultured Gammaproteobacteria bacterium, assembly GCA_964530635.1. Lineage (GTDB taxonomy): Bacteria > Patescibacteriota > Patescibacteriia > Veblenbacterales > UBA10138 > CAZGYI01. The sequence goes on from CAZGYI010000003.1 coordinate 24,100, forward strand.
TCTAGATAAGTATCAGGATTAAGTAACACTAAATCACCCTTGGCCTCGCGAGCTGCTAAATTATTAGCCGCAGCAAAGCCAATATTTTTACTAAGCGCTATTAACTTTGCTTGGGGAAATTTTTGACGAACCATTTCGGCGCTGCCGTCGCCAGAAGCATTATCTACCACAATTAACTGCTCTGGCTGCTCAAGCGCCGCTGAATTTAAACATCGTTCCAATTTATCCTTAACTTTCCAAGAAACAATAATTACTGAAAATTTACTAGTCATCATAAACTACTGCTGGTTATTTAACTTTTCAAAAATCTTATCCAACATAAAATTAATTCGATTCTGCCAAGTATGTTGGCTGGCTACTTTTCTTCGCTGCTCTATTTTTTTATCATTATTACTACTAAGGGCACGAAGTACCGCCTGATTAAATTGTTCTGGTTCAGCTGCCAGGCTAATTACTTGTTTAAAAACTTCGGTTCCAGCAGTGGGTGTAGCTACTACTGGCTTACCGCAAGCCAAATACTCGAAAACTTTTAATAAACTGGTGTGTTTACCAAATTCATTAACCAAATGCGGCACGATAGCCACATCAAATTGATTAATATAAGACGGCACTTCACTATAATGTTTTTGTCCCAACCAATAAATATTAGGATAGGATGACAATTTTTCAGCCACTTGCTTTTTATAATTAGACCAAACTGGCCCAACAAAAACCAAAGATTTCCGCGGATTATGTTTAGCTAAATAACCTATCAAATCTAAATCAATCCGATCCTGCTGGATAATACCAACATAACCAATAATCGGCCGAGGTAGTTGGGCAATATCGCGTCCAACTAATTTAGGTATTTGCTCAAAATGTTCTGAACGAATTCCATTAGGCACGTAATAAATATCCTGCTGTCGATCAAAATAACGCGCCATTTCTTCAGAAGTGGTAAAAATTAAATCTGCCTGATGACGTATAGTTTGATAATTAAGCAACAAACGATTATAAACTTTGTGATAAGCAGAATGTTTCAACCAATTATCAACCGCGTCAAATACTTTTAATTTTGCAGGAAAAGAAGAAAAATACCTAACAAAAGTTGGTAAATACGACCATAACACAACATTTTTTAAATTTAATTTTTTAAGATGCCCAAGTAAGGCGTCTAGGGCTCTTTGTTCGTTGCGCCAAGGTAAAATCGTAGAATAGACAAATAATTTATAATCAATATTATCATTTTTTTCTAAGCCACCGTAAATTGTTTTATTAATCTCCTGATTACTTAAAGCCGTTAGCCGGCTAAAAAGATTACCAGACATTTTTTGCCCCCCAGGCCAATGCAACACATCTTGCAACCAAATTTTTAAGGCTCGTTTAAAAGTAAACGGCCAATAGTCAATCGCCACAATTTTTCTTACTCGATTATCAGCTAATAAACCATGCAAAATATGGCTATTGCGATTAACATATCCCTGCTGCCATTCACTGTAAGCCGACATATTAAACATTACTATATCAATTTTGTTAATATCAGTCATTGAATTAAATAAATCAACTACCTCGCAGCTTGCTGCGAGGTATGGTTATAGTAATAGTAATCACGCCAACCCTTCAAACAACTTGAGTTGTCCACGATACAAGTGTTCATATTTAAGACCTTGTTGTTTAACATATTCTTTAATTCTTGTTGTGGCTTTTCTTGATGTGTTCTGACACTCTCCTAGTCTAGCATACTTTACCTCATCTTAGACTCCGTCCCTATAGACCCCGCAGCAAGCTGCGGGGAAATCTTTTTTATTATAATCCTCCTAAAGCGTTTAATATTTTATTAACTTGCTTAGAAAGCGCGAATTGTTCTAGCTGGACTTTTCCAGCTAAACCCAATTCTTTGCCTAACTTCTGGTTGGTTAATAATTCTTTTAAAGTATAAACTAATTCACGACTATTGTTAACATATTTAGCCGCGGCGCCAGCAGCCTCCTCTACTCCACCGACTTTACTCGCCACTACTGGTTTGGCTAAACTTAAAGCTTCTAAATACACAATACCAAAACCCTCAACATCAACCTGGTCAGCTAGCGGAGTTAAGACAAAAATATCACATAAATAATACCAAGCTGATAATTCTTCTTTGTCTACTGAACCTATTAATAAGATATTATCTTTAAATTTATTAATTTTTTGCTCGAGCGTTTGTCGTTCGGGACCCTCACCAACAATTACATAAACCAAATTGGGAAAACTGAATATTAACTGAGCTACAGCAGTGACAACCTCACTAATGTTTTTTCTTTTAACTAACCGGCTGACTGTTAGAATTATTTTTTTATTGGCTAATTGATATTTAGTCTTTAAATTATCCAATTCTTCCTGGCGAGGCGCCGCTAAAACAGTAGGTGAAGGATAGACTACTATAATTTTATTGACCGCGATCCCGTATTCTATAAGTAAACTGGCGGTAAATTTACTATTCACTGTAATAAATTTGGCATTTTTTAATATCTTACTAGTCAATTTTCTTTTCTTAATACTGGTTTTGGTTAGTTGAATATCTAAACCATGCAAAGAAATAAAATACGGGATTTTAAAAATTTTATTTAAAAAATAAGCTGCGGCACCGACTGGTAAAATATCGCCTACCCAAATTATTTTTGCCTGACATTTTTTTAAATACCGCGGAATTAGCCAGAGCAGAGGCAACCAATGCGGCTTAACTGATTTCCATAAAAAATTAACATGAAATTCGTTGCTATTTTTATCATCAACACCCGCTACATTAGTTAAAACCGCCACCCCCGGCTTAAGTTGCTTAACTATTTGCGAATAATAATTAGCCGCACCGCCATAATTTGGTAAATAATCCATAGTCACTAATAAAACCTTACTCATACTTTATATCTGTCTTTTAAAAACTAAATTAATAAAATCAATTATTTCTTGTTTGCTAATGCCCCGGAAGATAAATAAACAACCAGCATAAATAACCATTCCTAAAATTATCAGGATAATTACATTCAAATAATCAATTAAATAAATCAAAGCCACGGTCATTAATAAAACAGCGGCTAATACTTTAATAGTTTTATGTAAAATATTTTTTAAAGAAACTGTTAACAGCTGTGGCACTACTATGCTTCCTAAAAACAAATAAACCACGGTGCTGACCAAGGAAGCCGTTGCTGCTCCTACCGCCTGCCAGCGAGGAATTAAAATAATATTTAAAATAATGCTAACCACCACCGTAACAGTTAAATTAGCCGTATTCCTGCGCTGTCGCCCTGCAGCACTCAATAAAGAACCAATGGGAAAAGTTAAAAACAAAAAAATTAAACTGATCATCAATATTTGCAAAGGCAAAATAGCCGCTTGATAACCAGGATAAACCGCGGGGATTATTTTAGGCGCCAATACCACAATACCCGCGGCCAGAGGAATGGCTATCATATTTAAATAATAAACCGAACGCTCAAATGTCTTATTTAACAGCTCGCGCGAAGAAACAAAAAAAGCACTAAAGCCGGCAAGCAAACTAGCGGCAAAAGCCGAAGGAATAAATTGAAAAGCAAAAGTAATTTTATAAGCCACACTATAAAAACCCACTTCCCTGTCGCCTGCTAACAGCGACAACAACACCGTATCTAAATAACCGTAAATTCTAGTTAACACCAAAGCCAAACCAAAAGGCCAAGCTAAAATTAGTAATAATTTAATAATTTTGCTATCAAATCTAGGCCACAATTTAATTCCATATTTAACTTTTAATTTATGCCAAGAGTAAATCAGATTAACCAAACCGCCAATAATCAAAGCCAACATAAACCATCTTAAATCACGCGTCATTTGGGCAATACCCAAACCAGAAAAAGCCACAGCAATCTGAAACAAAACCGTACCCAGACTTTCCCACCATAAATTCCGGAAAGCACGAATTAAAGAATAGGCCGAGAGCACCAAGGAATCTATAACCATCACCGCCGAAGCAATATAAACTAACTGGCGAGTTAGCAAAGGATAATCTAATAAATTAATAACCAAAAATACTAATCCTACCGCCACTACCAAAGCCATCATTTTAAAACCAATCACATTTTGCCAATAACTTTGAGCTTTGGTTTTATCTTTAGCAACTTCGGTAGTTAACACATAACCCAAACCAACATCTATCAAAACTGAAAAAATTGTAGTAAAAGACAAAGCAAAAACATATTTACCAATATCTTCTGGCAGAAAAATTCTGGCCAAAAAAGTAAAATATAAAAACGAGATTACTTTTTGAGCAATCAGCGCTATGGTGAAATGAGTAGTATTTCGGGCGAGTACTGCGGGCTCGTTTGACATAGTGCTATTATAGCTGATTTTTGATTTTATTTAAATATTTTTACAAAGATAAAAACACAAGGTAATTAATTGACAAGAGCTGTTTTATGTGTTAAGAAGGGATAACTAAAACAGAGAATAAAAACAAAAGGAAAATAGAACATGAAAATAATAACTCGCGAAAATATACCCTGTTGGTACGAGCTTTCTTGGCAAGCTAAACCGCCCGCTATCGTACTTAGAGTACATAAGGATTTTATTGCTAATACCAAAATAATTTCTCAAGATGCGCCCATTGTCGAAAGTTTTAAACAAGAATTTGGTTTTACGAATTTTAATGGCAATTTGCGAGAAAACTTTGGCTTTGATAACGCTTTTATTAACCGAGCAACGCCAGCTACCAATCAATTTATTGAACTGTTAGTGACCATACCTCCGCTTCAACAATGGGCCGAAAAAAAATTGGCACATCAAACTTCTCCAGAGCTTGGAAGAAGATTTAATGTATCTGCAGAGAGAATACAAAATAGCTCACAAATAAAATATCACTGTTGTCATATTTTGTCATTTTGCAATATAATGAAAGTACTATGGAGAAACTCGAACCGCATTTCGAACCTACCGCAGAAAAGGCGACTGAAAAGCCCGAGTTTATTTATCATGCGCTGGAGCGCAAGAAAGGAAAAGAGATTCTGGCAGGATTCACTCCCGAACAGCAGGCGGAGATAAAACAAAAACAGCAAATATTGTCTTCGCTCGCGTACTTCATCGGCAAAGATTTTCGCATCCCCGTAGAACTGAATGATCCCGGAGCCGGCTGGCACTGGGATTTTGAATCCAATGTCATCCGCATCGACCCGAAAGACCTTTTGGAAAAACCAATGGATTATCTTCGTTTCGTGATTTCCCATGAGGGTGGACATAGAAGAATTTCAAGAACCGATTCCATTCCATTAGAAGAGTGGAAACAGCCGGGTTTTTCTTTTATGATGAACGCCATCGAAGATCCTCGCGACAATAATTTTGTCGCCGAAGCGTATCCGAGATTCCGCGAACAGATGGGGCTGGCCTATCAGCAAGATTTGGATTTCGAAGCTAAAGCAAAACAGAAAGCGGAACAGAAGCTTGGGCATCAACCGCGTTTTATGCAGGCGGGATTCGAATACATTAAGCAGTGGTTCCGAGAAGTTCAGGGGCATGAAGTCCAGTTGTCAGAAGACCTGCCCGAGGAAGTTAAAGCCGCAGTCATGACCACGCTTGAATCGGCTCGCGACTCATGGTGGAGATATCCGACGCGAGCCGAAGCGGATAGGGGCGGAAAAATCGGCAGAAAAAAAGTTGACGGTGAAGCGATGATAAGAGAATATGCCCGGACTTCTTACGAGATCAACCGAGATAAAATTTGGCCTGAATTCAAAAAACTCGTTGAGGCCGATATGGAAGACCAAAAAACTCAAGAGTTGCTCCAAGATATGTCCGCCTCCGCTGAAGCTTCGGCGGATAAACAGAAACAGCCAAATATTCCACAAGCGCTGAAAGACAAACTTACGCCGGAAGAACAGCAAGCCCTTGAGGGCGCGATCCAAAAAACCATCGAAGAGGCGCAGAAAGAAAAAGAACAAGCTGAAGCGCAAGCTCAAAAGGGCGAGGGTGAAAAAGGAGAAGGCGAAGAAGGAGCGCAACCATCGGAAACCGAGGCGCCGACAAGCAAACCCGTTGACTTAAAAACATTGCCGGAGGAGTTGAAACAAAAAATAAAGGA
>CAZGYI010000004.1:0-12134 GCA_964530635.1 uncultured Gammaproteobacteria bacterium
AATCCACATCATCAGGAAGCTTAACTGGCAAATCCTTTTCTGGAACTGGCATCGCGCCACACTTAGAGCAGTGAATAATCGGAATCGGCGCTCCCCAATAACGCTGACGGGAAATTAACCAATCACGCAGACGGTATTGGATAGTAGGTTTAACGCCAATTTTTTTAGATATCGTTACTTGCGCCGCTTCTGAAGTCAAACCATTAAATTCACCTGAATTAACTAGTAGACCAGGGCCCGACCAACCAGCTTGACCTTTACTGATAGCCTCTAACCTATCGATCAAAATACGACGATTATGACCTTCTACGGATTCGCCCTCAATAGCTGCTAAACTAACGGCACCGAAAAAATAATCATCAAAATGAGAAGGATCGACTAGTGGTTTAATTACATTGATAATTCTTTGTCCAAATGTTTGCGCAAACTCCCAATCTCTTTCATCGTGCGCTGGTACGGCCATAATCGCGCCAGTACCATAAGAGGTTAACACATAATCCGCAATAAAAATGGGAATCTCTTCTTTGTTAGCTGGATTTATTGCCATCAAACCTTCTAACTTTACCCCGATCTTTTCTTTAGTTTCCGCTTTTCTTTCCAATTCTGTTTTACTTTGCGCCTTTTTAATATACTTTTCTACTTCTAACCAATTAGTAATCCATTCTTTTAATTGTTGTACCAACTCATGCTCCGGCGCTAAAACCAAATAAGTTGCTCCAAAAATGGTATCCAGTCTGGTGGTAAAAATGCGTACCGTCATCCCCGACTTGATCGGGGATCTATTTTGTTTCTGGATTCCCGCTTCCGCGGGAATGACAATTTCAAAACCATCATCCATGTCATCGCGAGTCCCGATTTTAATTGGAACGTGACGATCTTTAGTCATCGTTGCAAGATTGCTTCCTGCCTGCCGGCAGGCAGGCGCTTGCGCTCGCAATGACATATTAACCAAAGGGAATTTCACCAACGCCCCCTCCGATTTCCCAATCCAATTTTTTTGCATTTCTATAATATTAGCCGGCCAATTTAATTTATCTAAATCTTTTAATAATTCCTCGGCATATTCGGTAATCTTAAAAAACCATTGTTTCATTTGCCGCTGTTCCACTTGATTGTGACAACGTTCACACTCGCCGGTTATGACTTGCTCATTAGCCAAAACGGTCTGGCAAGAATTGCACCAATTAACCGGCGCTTGTTTTTGATAAGCCAAGCCTTTTTCATATAATTTTAAAAACAACCACTGAGTCCACTGATAATATCCTGGGTCAGCAGTATTTATTTCCCGCGACCAATCATAAGACAACCCCAAGGACTTTAATTGCCGACGATAATTATCAATACTTTCCCAGGTAACTTCCTTGGGATGACGGCCAGTTTTGATAGCATAATTTTCCGCTGGCAAACCAAAAGCATCCCAACCCATAGGGCGCAGCGCTTCTATGCTTTTCATTCTTAAATAACGGCAATAAATATCTGTAGCAGTGTAACCTTCAGCGTGCCCGACATGCAACCCTTGGGCTGAAGGATAGGGAAACATATCCAAAACATACGCTTTTTTGCCTACGGGATTATCTGCCGCTTTAAAAGTCTGTTGTTTATCCCAAAACTCCTGCCATTTGATTTCTATTACTTTGTGTTCATATTTATTTTCAGGCATAATTACTTGCGATAAAATTTAGCTGCTGTTTCCGGAGCAATAGGATTAATAATCAGGCCCGAGCCAATTTCCACCCCGGCCCAAGGGGCGCCGCGCGGAGTAATTTTTAAATACAAATGCTGGTCTTCGTCATGCACCACCTGATGAAAATAATAATTATAAGGTAACTGCAAACTATGAGAAATTTTAGTTAAGGCTTTATGCAGCATAGCCGCAAAAGATTTCAGTTCAGCCAAACTTAAATTGGTAATATTATCCAAATGCCGCCGGGGCATAATCCATAATTCATAATTATACATAGAAGCATAAGGCGTAAAAGCGATAGTATGCTTATCTAAATAAACGCAACGAGGCCCTTTGCTTTCGCGACTTATAACATCGCAATAAACACAGCGGCCTGTTTTTAATTTATAAGCCTGGGCGCGCTGGGACTTATCTGACAAATGCGGTGGCAGAAAACTAGTGGCAAAAATTTGCGAATGAGAATGTAAAATAGAAGCTCCGGCTCGGCCGCTATTATTTTTAAAAATCAAAATATATTCAATTTTTTTATTAACCATAATACTTTTGGTTCTGGAAATATAAACCTGTAATATCTTAACTAAATTACTTTGCGGCAAATCTTCAATATGTAAATTATGATTAGGCGTTTCTACTACTACTTCTTGTTGGCCATAAGCCTTGGGGTTATTTAAAGAAACGGCTGGAAATTTGTTAGCAATAACAGCAATTTGCCAATTTTTTTTACCGCCCACCAACAATTTAGCTTGTTTGACATTAAGCATGCAAAAAACACAATCCTTATCTAGCTTATTTTGCCCGGGAATATTTAAATCATAATTAACCGGATCCTGATAATGCGGCCTTTTGCTTCGATAAGGTGCAATAATTACATATTTATCTTGAATATAATCTTTACGAATTTCTGATTTAATCATAGATATTTTGAAAGCTTTAATTATCAATAAACCGATATTTAAAGTTTAACACATTTAGCCCAAATTATTAGCTAAAGCGCAAAGAGCAATAGCCACCGCATCGGCAGCATCATCTTGTTTAATTGGCGCGGCTAATTTAAATACTAATTGCAACATTTTTTGAATTTGTTTTTTATCAGCCCGACCATCCCCAGTTACTACTAACTTCACCTGTGGAGGAGTAAATTCAACAATAGGCAAATGTTTGGCTGCGGCAGTGACTAATAAAACGCCACGCGCCTCGCCCACTGGCAAAGCAGTTTTGGAATTAGCGGCAAAAAAAATCTTTTCTACGGCAATTAATTGCGGCTGATATTTAGTTAACAATTTTTTAAATTTATCAGCCAGCTGTTCTAATCTTTGAGCTTGGGGTAATTTAGTTGAAGTTTCTAGACAACCGAAGTCAACCAACTCTGGTTGATCCTTGGTACCGGTTAATACAGCAAAGCCGGTGCGACCCAGGCCTGGATCTAATCCTAAAATAATTTTTTCTTGCTTATGCTTCATTGGTATAAATATTATCTACATCATCCAGCAGATCTAAACCACTTTTTAAATTATCTAATTTTTCTTGATCAAGAGGAGAAATTTCGGCTACGGGATTATTGGCAACCAATTCTACCTGGGCATAATCCGCGGATAGTTTTTTTTGTTCTAAGATATTTTTAATTTTTTCTAAATCAGCTGGCAAGGTATAAATTACTAATTGCTCCGCTTCCTCTTTTAAATCCAAAGCTCCGGCTTCAATTAATTCCAATTCCAGCTTCTCGCGTTGTTCCTGAATTGGTAAAGAAAGCTGGATAATGCCTTTGTTTTCAAATTGCCAACGGACACTATTAGCTTCGGCTAAACGCCCGTCATATTGTGTTAAAATATGTTTTATCTCGCTAAAAGTCCGATTACGATTATCAGTAATAGCTTCTATAATTAACGCTACTCCGCCAGGTCCATAAGCCTCATAAACCACTTCGGTCAGGGCTACCCCGCCTTCACCGCCAACTCCCCGTTTAATCGCCCGTTCAATATTATCTTTGGGCATATTAGCTTGACGCGCCCGATCAATAGCCAAACGCAATTTAAAATTACTTGCCGGATCAGGGCCAGTGCGCGCGGCAATAGTAATAGCCCGAATTAATTTAGTAAATAGTTGACCGCGTTTGGCGTCGGCTGCCCCTTTTTGTCTTTTAATTGTTGACCATTTGGAATGCCCGGACATAACAAATTAAAAATGTAAAAATCAAAATGCAAAATTAAAAATAGAAATTACTAATACCTAATAAATTATAGCAAATTTTAAGCTAAAATTTAAACTAACAACTAATAAGACAATTTATCCTTGATGTTTGGTTTTTAAATTTAGCTTATTACTGTTATACTTAAAGGTGAGTTTATATGGAAGCGGCGGCTTTTTTAAGTAAACGGTGGAATATCTTTCTGATTATTGTTATTACCTTGTCCTTATTTGCCTGGCTGCAAAGCACGCCTACTTTAGCTGATCCAGATTCTTTTTATCATACCAAAATAACTATGATGATTAAAGATTCTGGTTTACCTCAAGATTTCCCTTGGACCCAAAATTCTCTTTATAAAGAGCTATACATCGACCATCATTTTTTATATCATATTCTGCTTATTCCTTTTATAAATATAACCAATAATCCTCTAGCGGGAATTAAATTGGCTACGATATTATTTGCTACTTTTTCTATACTAACTATTATTTGGTTTTTGTATCAGGAAAAAACTAGATGGTTATGGTTATGGCTAGCTCTATTACTAACCAGCGCGCCACTGCTTTTTCGTTTAAGTTTAGCCAAGGCTCCGTCGTTGGCTATTGGCGTAACTATTATTGGCTTATATATTATTACCAGAAAAAAACCAATTTGGTTATTTATCTGGTCATGGTTATTTGTCTGGTTTTATAGCGCCTGGCCTTTACTAATATTAATGCTGATTGTTTACACTATTATTGAGGCGATTCATAATGCTTATCAAAAAATAGAACAAACTGGTTCAACTATTTATCAGTTTTTAAATTTAATACTTAAAAATTGGTGGCGCAAAACCAACCGTTTATTATTTTTTTCTTGTCTGATAGGTATAGTAGCCGGATTAGTAATTAATCCTTATTTCCCTACTAATCTTTCTTACTTAAAACAATTATTTACCATGTCCTTGGTAAGTTACAATAAATTTATTGGCATCGGCAACGAATGGTATCCTTGGCCAATTACCGAACTGATAGCAATAATTGCTCTACAACTTTTATTTTGGTTAATGAGTTCAATTTTCTTTTTTTTAAATTTAAAAAAACAAAGCAAACTTTCTTGGACCACCTGGCTATTAACTATTATTTTTTGGCTCTACACTTTAAAAGCTCGCCGGCAAGTAGAATATTTAATACCCTTAATGATAATTTCCAGCGCCTTAATCTGGCGCGATGTCTTAGATAAAACTTCTTTAAAAATGATCTGGAACAAATTCATCTCCTGGCTGCCTAACTATCTACATAGCAAAACTTTCGCCACTTTTATGCTTATCTATTTATTATTAATTATTCCCCTAACCATTATTAAAAATATAACTGGTCCGCGCCAAGGATTAGCCAATGGTTTTGCTTTGAATCACTTGCAACCAGCTAGTCAGTGGTTAAAAAATAACACACCCCGGGGCAGTATTATTTTTCAAAGCGACTGGGGGACTTTTCCTTTGCTTTTTTATAATAACACCCACAACTACTATTTAACCGGTCTAGACCAAACTTTTATGTACGAGTATGATAAAAATAAATATCAAGCCTGGGTTGATGCCACTCAAGGAAAACGAGCTGATATTTACGAAGTGATAAATAATGACTTCCGCGCTTCCTGGTTATTATTAGAAAAAAGAAGACTAGCTATGTTAAAATGGGTGAATCGAGATTCCAGATTTATTAAAGTATATGATGATAAAGACGCTATAATTTTTAAATTAATTAACTAAACTGTGTCTATAAAATATCCTAATAAAAAAATAATCGCTGTCTTGCCTGCTTATAATGCTGGACAAACCCTTAAAAAAACCATAGCTGATATTCCCGAGGGATGGGTAGATAATATAATTTTAGTAGATGACGCTAGCCAAGATAATACTGTCAAAGTTGCCAAAAATTTAGGATTAAAAGTTTTTACCCACCCAACTAATTTAGGTTACGGTGGTAATCAAAAAACTTGCTACAATGAAGCGCTAAAACAAAAACCCAATATCATAATTATGATTCATCCGGATCATCAATACGATCCACGCCTGGTGCCTGATTTATTACTACCACTGCTCAGGGGCGATGCTGATGTGGTTCTAGGATCAAGAATGATGCGGCCCGGGCAAGCCCGAGAGGGTAGAATGCCGCTCTGGAAATATTTAGCTAATATTATTTTAACTAAAATTGAAAATTTAATTTTGGGTTTACGCTTAACTGAATACCATTCAGGATTTAGGGCTTATACTAGCGAGGCTCTATCTCGAATTAATTATAACGCCAATTCTAATGATTTTGTTTTTGATACTGAAATTATTATTCAATTTAAAATTAAAAATCTAAAAATTCAAGAAGTACCAATCTCCACTAGATATTTTCCCGAGGCCTCGATGATTAATTTTAAAAGAAGCGTGGTTTATGGTTTTTCTATTTTATTTAATCTAATAAAATATCTTGCCTTTCGTTTGAAACTAAAAAGTTACCCATCTTACTTTTAATTTCTGTTTCAAAAACCAAAAATAATACTCACCAATCAATATGACTATTACTAAAAAAAATTTAACCCTTCTAATCCTATCTCTAGCTATTTTCTTTATTGCATCCACACTTATTATTGGACTAAGCTATAATAAAAACTCATTTAAAAATCAATACGCTACCCGCTTGGCCCAATCTTTTACCCAAGGAGATTTATATTTAACTGAACTACCACGACTTAATAATGGACATATTAATACGATTGATATAAGCTGGTTTAATGATAAAGCTTATTGGCCGCCAGGTCCGTTTCCTAGCGCTTTATTAGTACTGCCGGTTCTCTTATTTGATAAATTAGGTTTGGTTTTTCCACAAATTTTGATACATTATTTTTTAACAGTAATTGTTTTATTGCTGATATTCAAAATTGCTAAAAAATTAAATTACCCAACTGATAGTTGCTGGTTTTTCTGTTTTGCTTTTTTCTTTTCAGTTTTTTTACAACTTAATATCAATACACTCTTCTTTAATCAATTAATTATTGTATTACTAATTTGGATGGGAATTTGGGAATACTTAACTTACAAAAGATACTGGCTGTTAGGGGCTATCAGCGCTTTTTGTTTAGCCACCAGAGGTTCAGCCGGCTTGCTAGTTATTTTTTTTATTTTAGATATTTTAATTGATCAACTACAAAATAATAAACAAAAAATCAAAAATCTAATCACCTTACTTTCGCCAATGTTGTTAATGATTATTTTGCTAGGTATATACAATTTTGCTCGTTTTGGCTCCATTTTAGAAACCGGCTATAGTTATCAAATCTTGTTTCCGATGACCGAACGCGCCCGAGATTATGGCTTATTTAGTCTAATTCATTTACCAGGAAATTTATACTACTTCTTGCTGCATAGCCCACTGCCGGTATTTAAAGACACCATCTCCCATGTTTTAACCTATCCTTATATCAAAGCTGACCCTTGGGGAATTGGTATTTTCTTTACCTCGCCTTTTCTGCTTTATCTTTTCTTTTTTAAATATAAAAATAAACTAGCTAAAATATTATTAATAACCTCTTTGGCTATAGCTATTTCTATATTATTATATTATGGGATTGGCTATATACAATTTGGCTATCGCTATGCCCTGGATTTCCTGCCGCTACTTTTTTTCTTGTTTATGATACTATATCGAGAAAAAAAATCAGAATTATCCACTGGTTTAAAAGTGTTAATGCTTATATCCGCACTAATTAACTGGCACTTATTTATAAACTTATTTGTTAGGTAATTATGAATTTTTATAAAAAAGTTGCCCAGTCTAATAATTATCCGGCATCTAAAAATGTATTATTCTTTGGGATAATTATTTCTTTGATAATTATCATACTACTGTTTTCCAACTTTTTCTTTACCCGTGCTCAGCATTTCTATTTTTTGACCAATTCCTTTTTACAAGGCAAATTAAATTTAATTGACTTGCCGTTAATTACCAACTCATCTGTTAATGACTTAGTAATTTTTAATAATAATTATTATTGGCCACAAGGGCCCTTTCCGGCGATTCTTTTATTACCTTTTGTCTATATAGGTAACCTTATTAAGTTCTCTTTCTGGCAAGGATACTTGCAATTTTTTCTAGTATTAGGCATTGCTTATCTTGTTTTTAGATTGTCTAAACTAAAAAACTTTTCAAGTCAAGATTCGCTATTTATTACCTTGGCTTTTGCCTCATCGTCTTTTCTTGGCGCGGCCATACTACCTTCTAGTTATCACTTTAGCCATATCATTACGGTTATTCTCTTATTTATAATCTTAATAGAATACTTAACGCGCCAAAGGTATTGGCTAATAGGTTTGTTATTAAGTTTTGTTTTGGCAACTAGACCGCCGGCTAGTCTGTTTATTGTTTTTTTTATTACACAAATATTTTTAGATATTAAATTGACTAAAAAAGAAAAATTTAATCAGTTAGTTAAATTAATAACCTTCCCCCTAATTATGGGGTTATTATTAATGCTATATAACTACTTGCGATTTTATGATATTTTTGAATTTGGCTATTCTTATCAAGTTTTGATTTTTGACACAATTGCTAAAGCCAGAGAATATGGCTTATTTAGTTTAATTCATTTGCCAGGAAACTTATTTTATCTCCTCCTAAATTTTCCCGCGCCAATTTTTAAAGATGGCTTATCTCATGTTTTACAATTTCCGTATCTAAAAGGCGATCCTTGGGGAATGAGTATTTTCCTAACCTCACCAATACTTATTTATTTATTCACCTTTAAATACAAAGATACCATTTCTAAAATACTAATAATTACTATCCTACTAATTAGTTTGCCTATATTATTGTATTACGGGATTGGTTATGAGCAATTTGGTTATCGTTATAGTTTAGACTTTTTGCCGTTACTTTTTTATCTTTTTATTTATAAATACCGCGACAAATATTCTAATCTATCTAATGGCATCAAATTATTAATTCTATTCTCTGCGGTAATAAATATTTATTTACTTTTTTCAATATTCGCCCTTAATTTTATCTTATTATTTAGATAAGCCCCTCAACATCTGACTCTAAAGAAATGTTATTCTATTTTACCAAAATTACCTCTCTGGCGCTGCAACAGAAATTTATCCGTTTTTCAATTTCCGGCGGTATAGCCACTGCTATAGATATTTTCTTTCTTTATCTTTTTACTGACATCGTAGGTATCTGGTATTTAATATCAGCAGTATTATCCTTTATTATTGGTAGCGCCATCCACTACTTAATTTCACGTTATTGGGTTTTTAAAAGCGACAATACTAAACGAACCAAAGAATTTCTTTCCTTTTTCTTAATTCACACAGGAAACTTAATAATTAGTATTACGCTTCTTTATTTATTAGTGGAATATATTCACCTTTGGTATATCTTGGCTAAAATTTTAACTGTAGCTATTACCGTATTTACTAATTTTGTCTTACAGAAAAATATTACTTTTAAGTTCAGTAGTTAAAATGAAAAATGAAAATTTAGTAGTTATTATACCAACTTATAACGAGGCGCTAAATTTGCCTACTTTACTTACCCGAATAAACCAATTAAATCTGCCGCTCGCTTTATTAATTATTGACGATAATTCTCCTGACGGCACTGGAGTCTTGGCTGAAAAACTTAAACAACAATATTCTTTTTTAAATGTTTTAAGAAACCAAGAAAAACAAGGTTTGGGTAGCGCTTATCGTGAAGGTTTTGCCTGGGCTTTAGCCAATGGCGCGGAAATTATTGGTGAAATGGATGCTGATTTGTCACATCAACCTGAAGAATTACCCCGGCTACTGACAGCCATAGCAGCCAGGGCTGATGTGGTTATAGGATCGCGCCGTATCCGGGGCGGCAAAATTATTGGCTGGTCCGGATGGCGCCATTTTACTAGCTGGAGCGCTATGACTGTGGCGCGTTTAACGCTTGGTCTTAAAACCAAAGATGTTACTTCGGGTTTTAGATTATACACCAGATGGGCGCTTAACAAAATTCCTTGGACCACGGTCAAAAGCTCTGGCTATGCTTGGCAAGAAGAACTGCTTTATTTGTGCGAAAAAAATAATCTTAAAATAACCGAAGTGCCGATTACTTTTGTTGATAGAAAATTCGGCCAATCAAAATTATCTTTAAAAGATATAGTGGAATATTTTAAAACTTTGTGGCGGCTAAAATTTAATAACAAATAGAATTTTCGCGTTTCATTGTTTTTCTGTCATTCTGAACTGGTTTCAGAATCTATATTTTACTTACTTAATGGGCTATAGATTCCGGATCAAGTCCGGAATGACACCAAACGCTAAGGTTCTAAAAATATTTAATTTAAACACAAAAATTAAGGCGCTACACAAGTTTTACTGGGTTTAGCCACAAAACATGACCAAGCTGAATTAGTTGCTTCACAAAAAGCGCGGCCAGCAATTAATTCACCGCAACCGGACTGGGTTGAAGCTTGGGCATAAGTTAAACAAACTCCTGGGCATGTTACATTTCCTTCGGGAGTTAACTTTAAACAAACATTTTCAGGAGTACAAACATAACCCGCCGGGCATTGGCTATCAACTCTACACGTTGAAACAGCAGGCATTGGCTGAATAGACAAGTACAAATTACGCATAATAAAAGAGGTAACGACATAAGCAGTTAAAATAATTACCAAACCAATCAAAGCCCCGCCAAAAATAGCTTTGGCTTTGGCAATCTTCTGTTCATTTCCCGAAGAAGTTATCCACATAAAACCGCCGTATAAAATCATAATCAACAGCACCACCCCCACCACTCCTAAAATTATTTGAATCACTGTTGCTATCACTGCTACTATTGATGGTGTGTCGGTGGATGAGGCTGCCAAACCTAGGTTGGTGGGCAAAGCATAATGCGCTGTTTCCCAAATACCAAATTCATCTTGAGCCAAAACTAAAATTGGCAATAATAATAATCCAATTATTAAAATTTTGCTAATTTTTCCTTTAATAAAATCTAGCGACTTACCTAACATACCAAAGTTATTATTTTAAAACAATATTAACCCTATATCAAAACCGCTTAAGGAGATGGTGTTGCCGCTGGCGGCGGCGGAGGAGTAGTGGCCTTTTTAATATTTTTAAAAATAAATAGGCTAATGGCAAGAGAAGTTAAAACTATGGCCAAACCCACCACAGAATTGCCAATAATATTTTTAGCTTTAGTGATTTTTTCTTCGTTGCCCGAAGAAGTCATCCACATAAAACCGCCGTATAAAATCAATATTATAAAAAGCACGCCCAAAAAGCCTAAAATCACATTGACAATCCGCGAAACAATAGTAATTGGCGAGGCGTCGCTGGTGGGAAGCCCGGCAAAATCAGCTGTGATTTTTAAACCATAATCTTGCACCTGGGCTAAAACCGGTAAAGTAAAAAAAACAATACTTAAAATACTTAAAAGCGCTGCCAGAATTATAGTCTTTTTAAAACTAATCATATATTTAATTATTCAATCTTTTATACTCTTACTATATCATAAAAATTACAACTTACCAATTTTAAACCCCACACCTAGGATCAGAATATAGTATTAGGTGCAGGATTTAAAATTGAATAATAATTTTAAATCTTAGCATCAAGCTCGTCTGCTAAATTACCGATAACAAACGAAGCAATGGCAAAAGCCGCCAAAATAATCACTAAACCAATAATACCAGCTCCTAACATTTTCTTGGCGCCAGCGATTTTCTCTTCATTGCCGCCAGCTGTCATCCACTGAAACCCAGCAATAATAATAATCACAATAGCAATCACGCCCAAGAAACCCAAGATAATATTAATAATATTAGCTACAGCTGGAATTAAATCTACCTTTCCTAAATTAGTTTCCTCGCCAAAATTACCAAGACCACCTTGCGCTAAAGCAGCCATTGGCGCGGCTGATAATACCAAAGCGGAAACTGAAGTAAATAATTTTTTCATATTTTCACCCCGCTTTCTTTATTTAAAAGATAAATTACAACTTTAGTATAACCCAAATCTACCAATTATAAAACCCACACACCCTGGTAAGGGTGTGCGGGTAAATAAATTCAATAGTCAATTTTAAATGTCAGCATCAAGCTCACTGGCTAAATTACCGACAACAAACGAAGCAATGGCAAAAGCCGCTAAAATAATCACCAAACCAATAATACCCGCGCCCAACATTTTCTTGGCGCCAGCGATCTTCTCTTCATTGCCGCCAGCTGTCATCCACTGAAACCCAGCAATAATAATAATCA
>CAZGYI010000004.1:12234-23856 GCA_964530635.1 uncultured Gammaproteobacteria bacterium
GCTGATAATACCAAAGCGGAAACTGAAGTAAATAATTTTTTCATATTTTCACCCCCTTTCAGATTTAAGATAACAAATAATCATTTATATAATACCACTAAAATAAACTGCTGTCAATTCAATAAAATTTAAACAGAACCTAAGGCGACTGATCACAATCCACTCCGGGCGTGAATTTAACATCCACATAACATCTACTACCTATTTGCACCAATTCTCCTATCCGAGGACAACCCCAATAACCAGCATTATCAGCAGCTGGCCAACGATTAGGAATACATTTACCCGGAGCTAGACGATTATTTGACAAAGGGTCTTCGCCAAAAGCCCGATTGGCTACTTGCTGGCAACAACCCAAATCATCGCAAGTTTTTTTACTATAAAATTGCCCCGGTTGCAATAGTCCAATAAAATCAGATTGACTAGTAGCCAAACAATCTGCTTTGGTCATAATTTGACAAACGCCGTTTTTAAAACAAGCTGCGGTGGCCGCGGGGCCGGAAACATCTTCTAAATTATCTTCTCCCACCGAAGCCGCTTCGCCAGTGCTTAATAAATTATAAAAAGGAGTGTAAATAAATCTTAAAATAGTGTAACTGCCTAAAATCGCCACCAAGCCAATCGCGCCATATAAAATAGTTTGCTTGGCTTTGGCAACTTTTTCTTCATTACCCGCGGCTGTTAACCATAACCAACCGGCATAAACAAAAACCAACAAAGTTACGGCTCCTAAAATAGAAACCAAATAACCCAAAATTTGACGGCCCAAAAAAGCCGCTCCGCTGGTAGGATCCGCCGGATTCATACCCAAAGGATCAACCAGTCCCGAAGCAGTGGTTAAGCCGGTGGTTTGACCTTGGGTTAGAATATTAACTAAAGTTATTAAAATATAATAACTGCTAATAGTTACCACAAAACCCAGGGCTGAATACAGCAGCATGGTTTTGCCTTTGGCAAATTTTTCCTGTCTGCCCGCCGCGGTTAAGATTCTAAAACCACCTAACACAAAAAAGACCAAAGCCAAAACTCCAGTAAACAATGACAGCATGACAGTTATTCGGGCAAAAATTTCCACTGGACTGCCAATATTGCCCAAAGGATTTTCTAATCTAAAAGTAGCGGCCGAAGCTAGTAAAGGAAATAATAATATTACTAGCCAAAGGTATTTTTTGAATTTTTTTAAAAATAAAAACATAAACTAAAAAATTAAGGAGCAGAACAGCAAACAGGTGAATCTATTTCTGTACAAACTCGATCCAGATTTACTGTTCCGCTTATACCATCAGGATAGGGATCTGTACATTCCTTTTCGATTTGCATACATATAAAATATCTAAGAGGGTTAAAAGAATTATCTGGACCAACACAAGCTGGTTTACATTGATTTTCATGGCAGACTGTATAGTTTTGCGGTTTGCCGCAAGGCGCGCCATTGGGCAAATCAGCGCATACTATGCAAACATTTTTACTGCCTTGTTTTTGGCAAGTGCCGTCACTATATTTACCGCAAGAATTACCTACACTCCTTGATTCGCAATATTTTGGATCGCCTTTATCCCGACAATAAGCATTAGACCAATTAACGCCGAATAAAGTTACTGGCAAACCCTTGGTAGATGAATCGTCAGCTGCTGGTCTTAACAAAACACCAATAATAATACTAACCAAAAAATAACCAGCCAGGACCATCACAATGCCAATAATTGTGGAAGTCATTAATTTTTTAGCTTCTTTTATTTTTTCCTCATTGCCGGCAGCTATAATCAAACTCAACCCGGCCCAAACCATCAACACCACAGCCAAACCGCCAAATAAAGATAAAATTACTTTTTGCAAAGTCATAAATAAGTCAATCCAGTCACAAAATCCACATTTACCTAATTCCCGACATTTATACGATATATTACCTATTATCCCTTTAGAGATATCAAAAGCAGCGCTAGCTACAGTGGGAAAAATTACTAACAACACTACAACCAACAAAACAATTGATAACAACCAATTAATTTTATTTTTTTGCATAAAATAAAAATTTATCTACTGGGCGTTAAAGTCTGGCTTACTTGCTTGGCAGCCAAACTTAAAGCTTCAGGCAAAGAAGCTCCGGCATTGGCCGCTCTGATTAAAGCCAGCATGGCTTGTTTAGCCACATTTAAATTATAACCTTTATACCAAGTGCGGGCACTTAAAATTTGTTGAGCTGCTTCTTGTAAATCAAAATCTTCTAACTGACCAGTTACTAAGGAACGCAAGACTGTTAATTTCCCAGTGGCTTTTAAATATTTAGTAACTTGCTCCGGTTTAGTGGTGGCAAACAACACCACATCCCAGGCTTCATTGGGATACTTAGTTTTAGCCGCCACCGCCTCAATATTATAATCAGCATAATAAACCGGCTGACTAGTTCCATCGATTTGCGGAAAGGTTGTTACTCCAAAATTCAAGCGCGGAGCTTGCTGTTTAATTCCGGAAAATTCCGAAGCGTAGCCAAAATAATAAGCTAAACGGCCATCCTTAAAAACCTCCTTGGCTAAGGTTTCTTTAGCGGTCCAGGAATAAACTTCTTTGGTGGGATTAATAAAATCAGTATAAAAACGCAGCGCGTCTTCACCCGGAATATATTCTCCACTAGCTGAAGCGACTACTTGATCAAAAGTAGCTTTAGTGCCTTGATTATTAGTCATCGGGGTACCATTTTGCATCATTAAAGTGGTAAGCAATTCAAAAGCTATTGGGATATTATCAGCCGCGCCCAAAGCTGTGCCATGTTGAATAAAATTTCCCCGCCGATCAACTAAGGAAATCTCTGCTACCTGATTTTTAAATTCTGTCCAAGTGGTCGCCGGACTGGGAATATTCGCTTTGTTTAATAAATCTTTATTATAATAAAGCACAATGGTATCTAAAGCCAAAGGCAAACCATAAATTTTTCCGTCAACCGTTACATCGCTTTTAACTACATCGGTAAACAATTCTCCTATCTGCTTGACTGTGGGGGCCTTAGTGATACCCAGACGAACCACTACTTCGTTTTTAATTCCTTCAATGCTAATATAAGGAACTTTTAATTCGGCTGGTACAGGTATTAAATTGTCTTTTCGTGAACGCCACCAACTAACTGGTAAAGAAACAATGTCCGGACCCTTGTCCACGGCCCAAGCTTCTATTAACGCTTGCTCATATTCCTCTGGTCTAAAAGTTCTTATTTTAACCGAAACATTAGGATGCCTAGCTTGATAAGCGCCAATGATTTCGGAAAAACTATTTTGACCATCAGTCGAGCGCCACCAATTCAGTTGCACTGGCTTGGCAATTAATTTTTCTTCCTTCTTGGGAAAAAGAGTGCAACGAAAACCACCCAAAATTAACAACAAGGTTAAACCAAATAATGCTGATATTAAAAAACGTGAAGGCCGCATATTATTTAAAATTTTTAAGATAAGAACGAAATTGCTTTTTTAGGTCTTGGTGTTTAAGCGCTAATTCTACATTAGCTTTTAACCAATCTAATTTAGAACCTGTGTCATAGTAAACCCCCTTAACCAGCCGCGCATAAATTGGTCTAGTTTTTAAAAGTTTAAAAATTGCATCCACCAGCCACAATTCACCCCCTTTGCCAAGTTTTGTTGTTTCTAAAGCTTTAAAAATATCTGGTGTTAAAATAAATCCTCCTAAACTAGCTATATGCGATGGCGCTTTGACCGGACCTGGCTTTTCTATTAAATTAGTTATTTGATAAATACTTTTTTCAACTTGCTTCCCTTCTAGTATACCATATTTAATGGTACCTTGATCATCTACTTTATAACCAGTTAAAACCGGGTCGCCATATTTTTCAAAAACTTCCATTAATTGCTTGAGGTGAGGTTTTTGCGGAGAATAAATAAATTCATCTCCCCACATTACCGCAAAGGGTTCATTGCCAATTAAATTCTTGGCACAAAGAACTGGCGTACCATTGCCATAAGGACCTTTTTGTCTAATAAAAATAAAATTAGCTAGGTCAGCTATTTTTTTTACTTCCTCGACCATTTCGTCTTTACCTTGTTTCTTTAACCAGCTGATCAGCTCATAATTCGGGCTAAAATGATCTTCCACTGCTCGTTTAGCTGGACCAGTTACTAAAATAACATCAGTAATGCCCGAGCGCACCGCGTCTTCTACTACATATTGAATAATTGGCTTATCAACCACTGGCAACATTTCTTTGGGTTGAGCTTTGGTGGCTGGTAAAAAACGGGTGCCCAAACCCGCTACGGGAATTACTACTTTGCGAATTTTGGTCATAAAACTACTTTAAAAATATCACAAAAACCGCCAAAAATAAATGACGGGCACGATCCCGATTAATATCGGAATAACGGTTTTTTTCGAACCCGTACAAAGCGGAGGAGGTGAGATTCGAACTCACGAGAGGATTTCTCCCCCACAGGTTTTCGAGACCTGCGCCTTAAACCACTCGGCCACTCCTCCGCTCTATACGGAATACAATTTAGCTCGGCCCAAGGCTGATCAACCTAGAGCTGAATGCCTCCACAGAATTTTGAAGTATAATTATTTTTAAATACTTAGTCAATCTGTCTTAATTATCATCTGCCAATTAATATAATACCTAATTAGCAACCCAGTACCAATAACTAAAAAGAATACTAATGATAAATCATTTTTAAAATACGGCGTGTCAACCAAGCCATGAACTAGAGTTGCCGTCACTATAGCTATAAAAGTACTAGCCCACAAACGTCTGCCAAAAATAGTAGATTTTAAATCGGGAACTAGGTGCCATAAATATCGCCCAACTAAATATAAAAATACCAGTAAACCAAATAATCCCACCTCAATCCACAAATTTAAAAATATATTATGCGCCTTGACCACAAACCATTCCAAAGGAGTTAAAGTTATAAATTTTGTATGCGAGCGATAACTTTCTTGAAAATTTCCTAAACCCCAACCGAACAACGGCCTTTCTTTGATGAGTAAAAAAGAAGTTTGCCAAATTTCCTGACGAGTGGTTATAGAAGTCCGTGGGTCACCTCTAATCAATCCTTGAAACTTTGGCTGAACAGAAACAATTAACCCACTAATTATTAATATTCCTAAAAAAGCAAAAATAACTTTTCGCCTTAATTGCGCTTGCCCTGACAACGCAAACCAAATGAATACTGCCGTTCCAGCTGCTAAACCTAGAAATCCGCCGTAAGATTTTGTTAAAAATAATGCCCATAAATCAATCAACAATATGAATAAATTTAGTTTAGCTAATCGAGCTGGCCAAAAATTCCAAATTAAAGCAACGCCGATAAAAATAGCTGGCACTAAATACATGGCTAAATAATTAGCTGGCTGATAAACAGAATTAAGCAGCCCATCAGTCTGCAAACCCCAACCTAAACCATATTCCATCAAACCATAAGCTGCCAGCAAACTAGCACTAACCCAATAAGCATTCAGCACTCTTAACCAATCAGTTGGTGTTTTAATAGCGGCCAGTAATAAATAAAAGAAAATAACTGGATCAACCCACCACCCTTTAAACACTCCCAGGCTTAAGCGTAAATCATTAGAAGCTAATATGGCTAAGACCGCGGCTAACAACCATAATAAAATCAACCAATTAAATTTTCCCGCTACTAACCAAGGTGACACTAAATTGCTATCTTTTTTATAAAAATATTTTACTAGCGCCACTGTAGCCACGATATAGATACTAATTTCCAAAAACGTAGTAGGCGTCCCTGCTAGGCTACTTTTAATTAAATAACTGGGAGCCAAAAATACTATAGCGGCTACGGCGACAGGAAGTTTTTTCCATGCCAACCAAGCGAGCAACGCTAGTGGTAATAATAAATAAATTAATTCTATTTCTGTTGTCATACTGCTGATTTAGTTTTAAATACGCGCCAAATATCTTGAGGAAAAACCCTAAACAAATAAAGCAAAACTGGATACGCTATCAACCCGGCAACTACTTTCAAGATAAACGGCCAAGGGTTGATTAAATATAAAAATAATCCCAAAAATAAAGCGGCTAATATTAATTTTGGCCAACGCGCTAAACTGGGTCGCACTTTCTGGCGTAAAATCCAAATAGCAGCCACAGTCATAAAGGCTTCTATAACTACCGTAACCCAAGCTGCGCCCCAATAAGAATACAGGGGGATAAAAATAAAATAACCAATTAAGGAAGCGGCGGCGGCAATAGCATAATATTTAATCATCTGACGTTGCTCACCAAAAGCTAAAATGAAATAACCAATCAAATTACCAAAAAATATCAGCGCCGTGGCTACCGCTACCACTTTTAATACCTCACCGGCTAGAGCAAAATCATTGCCTGCCAAAAAAGTCATAGCCTCGCGGCCAACTACTAAACTAGCGACCACTAAAGCTAATCCGGCTGCTAACATCATATCTAAACTGCCAGTATAATAACGCCGTACTTTATCAATTGAACCTTGCGTTAATAACATGGTAATCAACGGCAATAATAAACCACCGACAATAGTGGGCAAAGCTAATAGAATTTCTAAAACTTTATAACTGGCCCCATAAATTCCCACTTCAGAAAGAGGACGATAAATAGAAAGAATAATGGTATCCATTTTAAAATAAACCAAATTCAAAGCAATGGTTAAAGCCACTGGCCAAGTTTCCCGCCAAATATATTTCCAAACTCCAAAATCAATTTCCCAAGAAAAGTAAACCAGTTTTCTGGCAAAAACAAAAACCAACAACATGTTTAATAAATTAGCAACGACGATAGCCAACAAAAAAGCTACTAAAGGACCAGCGCTCCAAGCCAAATAAGCTGTTAAAATTAGTAAACTAAGTCTGCCAGCCAACTCTGCTGAAACGAACAATCCAGTTCGTAAATATTTTTGAAAAACCGCGCCAAAAGTCTGGGCTAAAGATGTTGCTAAAAACGACAAACTAGTTATGGCTATGCCAATTTTAATAATTAAAGGATAAGGGAAAAATAAAGCCACCACCGGCGCTAAACTAAAAGCTATCACTGCGGTTATGGTACGAAAACTTAAAATATTTCCTAATAATTTACTTTCAGTATAAACACTTTGGGCAATGGTTTTGCCGCAAGTTACTGTTAAACCCAAATCCACCATAATTCCAGCTAGCTGCAAAAAAGCAATAATAGTAGTGTATTGACCAAAGCCTTCCTGCCCTAAAGTTCGAGTCATCAAAGCCACTACTCCCAAACCAAAAACTAGGGAGATTAATTTTCCGCCCACTTGAATGCCTATATTTAAAGTTAATTTACGAAATAAACTCATGGTTGCCAAAGATATTTATTTAAATCAATCCACCAATTATGTTGCTGGTATTTTACTTCAATCCCTTCTTTTTTTAATAATTCAGCCTGAAATTCCTTTGGTAAACATAAATTTTCAATAGAAATCATACCCTGATGATTTATTACTCTTTGCCAAGGAATATCGCTTGGGCAATGAGCCAAAGCCCGGCCAACTAATCGAGCTGATTTAGGTTTACCTAATAAACTAGCTATCTGACCATAGGTTGCTACTTTGCCCTTAGGTATCTTTTTGACTAACTTATAGACAGCTTGATAAAAATCTGAAGCCATAATTTTAAGTATAGCAAAAAGCCGTAGTTAACGGGTGGAGTGTCTTTACAACACGGCTCGAACTCATTTTATTCGAAATTCCTGACCGAAATCAGCCGCTCCGCCCAGCCGCCGTGCCGCCAAGCGGCACTGCCTCGCTCTCGCGCGGGGCGGCGGAGCTTCGCTTCGGCTCGGACGGCGCGGGAGGAGGTTCAAGGGGAGGAATCCCGCGCCGTCCTCGTTTTTTGAGGTCGGTGCTTAGAAACTTTTTCGAAAAAGTTATTTCTGTTTTGCCAGTATTTCGGCTAGCGATGAGGCGAGATATTTACCACCTTCCCATTGTTCTTTGGTCCATTCCAATTTTTGTAATTTTGCTTTCAATTCTCGCTCCGATTTCTCTGCATCCATAATTTCTCTTTGCAGTTTATTAAGTTCTCGATAAAACTCATTTTCCCTGTCACGACTAGATTCTAATGAGCGAATTTTATTCAGTAAATCATTCATTCCCTCACGAAACGCCTCTAACTTCGTAGCCACCTCTGTAAAATGCTGTTCCGTTTGTCCAATTTCTTTTTTGTAAGAATCCACAGAGCGTTCAGCGCTAGTTTTACTCTCTTGGTATTGCTCAATCTCACGGGCCAGACGATTATCCTCTGTTTCGTCTTTCGGTTTCTTGCTCAAAAGGCGTCTCGGAAGTGCTTCGCGTCTGGCTTGAAGTTCGCGCGTTTTTTCTTCTGCGTACTTCGTGTTGAGCTTCGAGCTTTCAAGATGTCCTGTTTTGACACGCAGGGATTCAAGAATTTGATATGCTTGGCGGAAAAGATTTTCTGCTTCTTTAGAGCTCGCAAGTTTAGCTTCATATTCCCTAAGTTCATTAAGTGCTTTGTCAAGCTCCACTTGTAATTCGGGCAACTTCTCTGCTAGTGATCTTCGGTTGTATTCCTGATTCTCGGCCCCCGCCCGTTCGAGAACTGCTTTGTGCACATCTTCCCGGTACTCACTAAGACGCAATCGTTTTTCTAAATTTTCTCGGTTCTCGTAGTTTGTAATTGACTCCTCGATAATTTTCTGCTCGCCGGGAGTAAGGGTGGTAAAAAAATTGTCTTCTAGAACCTCCGTGTGTGGAACCGGGTTAACGCCGTCATAAACAATGACTTCTTTATCTCTTTCGGGGTGTTCTTCATCACGATATGCTAATCGGTATGCGGTTCGTTTTATTTTATCGATTTGTTCTGGAGATAATTTTTTGTCTTTCCACCCTCCTTCTTCCTGCAAAAATTTGTTCAATCCATCTTTAAATCCATCTATGTATTCGTTGTAAAAGCGTGAATTTGTGAAGATCTCTCTTGGTATGCCACATGAATAAGTGTGCCCTTCTTCGAAGGTATAGGTTACTTGATTACCATCCGGAGTTTTAGTTACAGGCCATTGTTCATAATCTCCTTTCTCATCGCTTGCCCAATAGGCAAAGTCAGGTGCTTCTCTCGTAGCGTGATTTCGGTAGGAGTTAAGTAAATTTCTAGTTTTTCTTTCCTGTTCTATCCAGTTCCGTATCTCGTTCATTCTTCGCTCCGGAATTTCTCGCTCTCCAAGATAGCCCTTTGCTTTCCCGAGCAAACCCCGCATTTCTGTTTTTACTTCACCATGTTGTCGTCGGGCCTCCTCCAGTTCTGCTTCCTTGTTTGGAATTGAATCTTTGAGCGTTTTGACTTCTTCTTGTAGTACCCTGATTGCTTCAGCGCGTAATTCTTCTTGCCCCACAAAAGCCTCATCTTGCTCTGCTGCTGGAATTGTTTCCTCCAAAATCTTTTTTGCTTCCCGTTCGGCGGTTCTGATTTCGTGAAAAAGTTGTGAAATTTTGGCATCTGCTTCTGCCTCTCGCAAAGCCAATTCCCCAAGTCGTTCGTAGCCTTGTTCTAGCTCTGTAAGAATCTCTGCTTTGCTTTCCTCACGAGCTTTTTGAGAACCCAATTGTGCCTGTTTGGCCTGTTCTTCTTTAGCCGCAAGCGCTTTTTGTCGCAATTGTTCAAATACTTCACTCATATACTGATATTGTAGCACAAAAAATGAACATACCCCCAGCATCAGCTTGTTATGCCTTATGGCAGATCCCGCGGAAATTACTTCCGTAGTATGAGTATCTTTACGACTTCGCTCGAACTTACTTTATCAAAAATTCCTGAACTGCGGAAAAAAATGCTGACAAAAATTTAAGCAATTGATTCCTGCCGCAACTTCAGGAAAAATTCCGCCTGCTCTTTAGCATCGTCAAGAGCATTGTGAGAATGGCGAGGGGTTAACCAAAATTTTACCTCTACCGATTACAAAATGGATTTAATATATTCTTTTGCCGCATCCGGATTTTCTCTTTCCATTGCTGCATATGCAAGCTCGCGGAGTTGTTTAATCGGTGTTTCCCCGCCACCTAGAAGTTGTAAGCCGACGGCCATAGCGGAAGGAGACATTGCATTATCCGCTACAGCAACAATATCTTCTATCGACCTTCTAAGATCATCGTCCGAGCTAAGCAAAAGCCCCGCAGACGTCCGTATCAAATCTGCAAATCCGGTATTGGACATCTCGAATGTTTCTTTTCCGGCTGTTTTTAATGTTATAAAATGCGAAAAAACATTTCTGTAGCTTTCCAACAGTTCCGCGCACGCCTCATCTCTTTCAATGTTATTTTTCTTAATTTCCATAAAAATTTCAATGTGAAAATTCTTCTAATAATTTTTTTCTGGCTTGTTTTACTTTTTCAATTTCTTCAGAAGACGCACCGGATTTCTCAAGCGCTTTTTGTTCCTTAGATAGAGCATCGTCACTTTCCGCAAACTGTCTAAATTTCGGCTCGTCTATCAATTTTTCTATACCTTCTTGGTAATCCGTCTTACGTTCCGCACGTTCTTGCCCAATTTTTAGTCTAATTTTAATTTTATCAGTTTCTATCTGGGTCATGTTTGGATCTTGCATTTCTTTAACAATGTCCGCCTTAGATTTTCCAGTTAGGTCGGCAATAAATTTATGAAGTTGGTCTAACGCCCCTTGGTTAAACAGTCCTACAGCTTCCCGATGAATTGCCGATTCCTCCACATTTATTTCAATCTTTCCTTTCTCGTCTATTAAAACCTCAGGCTTATTTCCGCAAATTCGCCCTACCGAAAATTTATAATTTTCCGCGGTGAAACTTTTAACTGCTGTCTGCAAAGCTTTTTTGTCTGCAGCAGTGTAATTTTCATCGGCATTGATCTTCTCGGCCAAATCGGATTTTAATTTTTCTACCAAATCATTGTCGCCGAGCTCGCCGGCAGCTTTGAGCAGGCGCATGGTCCGGAGCGTATCGGGTACTGCGTACAAAATTTCAGGCAATTTATCCTCAAACGCATGGGTGTTATCGGCAATATGAATAGCCGACTCCACATTTTTTCTGCGCGCGTCTGGGGAATTGTCTAGTTTTATTTCAACCTCGGAAGAATCGTGATTCAATATTCCAGAATGAATAATTTCGAGCTGGCTTTGGGTAAATAGTTGATTTATTGCGTCTTCTTTGTTGCCAGCGCGTTCTTTCATAAACTTTGCCGCAAGTAGGTTATGTCCTGCGTCCTGTCCTTTTATACCTTCCGTATTTATCGCTTTACGAACTGGGTCCATGGCGTATCCTAAATCGTGATCGATCATTATTTCATGGGCTATAATTCTGTCTATCGCCCTTACTTGCCCTCCGCGTATTTCAACCTGCGACAAAATATCTTCGGAAATCTTTATGTTATGATCCACAAGATGTCGGATACCATGATCCCCCATTAAGTTCTCTGCCGCGGCTTCGTCTTGGAAAGCTAATGCGGCGACATTCTCTTGTAATTTCTGCAAAACCGCTTCCGCCGGGATATCCTCATTTATATCTCCTTCTTTCTGTGCCTGCTCCAAAAGATCCGCGTACCGCCCGACCTCGCTTCTTACACTCTCCCGCTTCTTTTCTTGAAACCTACCCTTACTTTTATCTTGGCTGTAAAGCAGAGCGTCAATTTGCCGTTCTACAATTT
>CAZGYI010000005.1:0-665 GCA_964530635.1 uncultured Gammaproteobacteria bacterium
CCAAATTTCGCTATTAAATGCTATTTAAAAGGGCGAGATTCAAGTAAGCTATGTTCTAACATCTCCGCCCGAGGCGGACGGGCTCCACAATGACCTAGGGGTTAGTATTTTTAATATGATAAATAAATTTAATTAGTTCTCATGTACACGGGGGCGGTATTGGAGAGCTTCGGCCAGGTGTTCTGCTTCAATAGTGGGCTTGGCTGTTAGGTCAGCAATAGTGCGAGCGACTTTAATCATGCGGTGATAAACACGAGCTGATAAATGAAATTTATTTACTGCTTGGCGTAATAGTTCTAAAGTCTGATCAGAGAGTATACCGAATTCCTTAATTCCCTTTAAATCCATTTCGGAATTTATTTTATAAGATAAGTTTTTGAAACGAAGGTGTTGCAGATTTCTGGCTTGCAAAATTCTTTTTTGAACTTGTAGCGAGGCTTCTCCTTCTAAACCAGTAAGTTTATCAAAAGGTACGCGAGGCACCTCAACATGTAAATCAAAACGGTCTAGAATTGGCCCAGACAATTTTCGTTGATATCGCCAAATCATCGCCGGTGTACAAGTACATGGTTTTTGTGGATCACCAGCAAAACCACAAGGGCAGGGATTCATGGCTGCTACTAAAATAAATTGAGCAGGAAAAGAAACACTGCCAGCAGCGCGCG
>CAZGYI010000005.1:692-21723 GCA_964530635.1 uncultured Gammaproteobacteria bacterium
ATTTGCCCGCCTTCTAGGGGTTGGCGTAGATTTTCTAAAACAGAACGAGAAAATTCTGCTACTTCATCTAAAAATAAAACGCCACGATGGGCTAAAGAAATTTCACCAGGGCGAGGATTAGAGCCGCCTCCCACCAGAGCGATATCTGAAGCAGTATGATGTGGCGCCCGAAAGGGTCGATCAATTTTAGCTACTTCGCCTGGTTTAAGCAAACCAGTAACGCTATAAATTTCCGTTACTTCTAAAATTTCATTTCTATCCAAAGGCGGAAGAATAGAAGCCAGGGCGCGCGCTAATAAAGTTTTGCCTGTGCCAGGGGGCCCAGAAAATAAAATATTATGTCCGCCAGCAGCAGCGATTTCCAGCGCTCGTTTGGCCTGTTCTTGCCCTTTAATTTCCGCCAAGTCAGTAGAAAATTCTATTTGAGAAGTTGATAAAGAGGTGGCCGGCTGGGAGAGTAGTTGAATCTGTCCACTTAGATGTGCTAATAAATCTTTTAAGTTTTTAATTCCATAAATATTAATTTTATCAACCAAAGCTGCTTCAGCCGCATTGTCTTTGGGTACATATAAATTAGTAAAGCCATATTTAAGGCAATTTCTAGCTACCGCCAAGGCGCCAGGGATAGGCCTGAGCGTGCCATCTAATGATAATTCTCCCAAGAATAAGCTGGTATTTAAAGTTTCTTTGGGTTCTAGCTGGCCAGAAGCAATTAGTAAAGCAATGGCAATAGGCAAATCATAAGCTGAGCCTTCTTTACGCAGATCAGCAGGCGCCAAATTAACAGTTACTTTGTTACGAGGGAATTCTAAGCTAGTATTTTTCAACGCTGAGCGCACTCGTTCTCTGGCTTCTTCTACCGCTTTATCTGGCAAGCCAACAATAAAAATTCCCGGAAGTTGCGATGACAAATCAGCCTCCACTTCTACTATTGAGGCTGACAGACCAATTATGGCCGCAGTAAAAATTTTAGCTGACATATTTATTTTTTAAATGAAGGTAACAATAAAAATAATCCAGCTAGCAAATAGATATCCGCCAAATTAAAAACAGGCAGATGCCACAAATGGATCAAATCAATAACTGGGCCGTAGAGTAAACGATCTATTAAATTACTAACGCCACCAATAAAAATTAAAGTAGCAGCCATTAAGAGCCAATGATTATTTTTATAATAAGCTAAACTAATTAAATAAAGAACAAAGATTAAGGATATTGTTGCTAAGGGTATAATTAACCAAATAGGGATAGGCAAACCAAAAGCTAAATTTTCATTTGGCCAATACGATAAATAAAAAAATCCCCCTTGGTCTGGCATAGGATTTATTTTTATTAATTCTTTAAGTAGGCGATCAATTAGAGCCAAACAAAAAAATATACCAAACCAGACAATAGTTCGGGTAGTTAGCATTATTTTTTTGCTAAGTATTTTGTTTTACAGTTCATACAAGAACTAGATTCCGGACGGGCGCGTAAACGTCTTGCATCAATTTCTTTTTTACAATATTTACATACTCCATAGGTATTATCCTTAATTCTATCTAACGCTTGTTTGACGTCACGTAAATTATTTTCCAAAGTTTTTTTCAAAGATAGATTGTCGGTAAAAGTAGCTACTTCAGCAGCATTCTCATCTTCTTTATCGCCATATTGTGGAAAGTTGGCAGCAAAGCCGCCGTGAGTATTTGGATTTTTAGCAGCAAAAATCTTGAGCTCATTTTCTAGTTTAGTTTGTTGCTCTTCTAAAATCTTCTTCATTTCGGCAATAAATTGTTTTTTCATAAAATTATAATAATAAAGTTTCTAGTTAACCTCTAACGCCAAGATTATAGCATATTTGTAATTATCCAACAATAGTAGAATATCAAGAACCGGAGGGACGATAGGGTAATTTTTAGGCAGCTAAATTGGTTAATCAAAAAACGGGGCGATGAACGCCCCGCTTATTTAAGCAAAATGAATTTATGAGCGCATCGCCCCGAGTATACGACGCTTGCGCTACCTTCTTAGACTTCGTTTAAAAAAAATCTAGGAAAGAATATATCCTCAAGCGCCTTAGGGCGTAATCCTTATCAGGTTGTTAATATCACGCAATTATTCTTTACCATTCTAGTGGTCAGAACACAGTTTTAAAGATGTATTCCGCCTGTTTGTTTTTGTTTCCATTGTTTGGATGATCTTGGATAAGGACAAGGTCAGATAACAATAGAACAGTAGAGAAAGGGATTGTTTCCTACCTACGGTTTTTAGATTTTAATTTTAAGAAACAAGCTCTTTCTCTGCTAATTTTTTATGATTTTTAAATATCCACAAGACTAACATTTAATATACCATATTTAAAAAAATAGGTCAATATAGATGTTTTGGCTAAAATTAGAATAATAAATACTAATATACCCGAACACTCAAGGTGCTCAGTATATTAGTTTTAGACAAATTATCCACAATTAAAGTCTTTTATATTATTTTTTGAGCATTTATCTATGAAAACGATTGCGAGATTGTGGGTTTTTATATCCGCTATTACGATGTGGTTTATGAGTAAATTGGTGGTGATAATTATTTTCACCTTGATTCTGGTTTTCAATTCCTTTGGGTTTAGGTAGAGTTTGTTTGTGGGATAAATTAATTCTGCCTTGTTGATCAATTTCTATTACTTTAACTGGAATAATATCACCGATCTTTACTGCATCTTCAACTCGTTCAACTCGGTGCCAAGCCAACTCGGAAATATGAACCAGCCCCTCTTGTTTAGGAAGAATTTCCACAAAAGCGCCGAAATTCATTAAGCGAGTTACTTTGCCCTGGAAAGTTTCGCCCACTACTACTTCACGAGTAAGATTTTTTATCCATTCAATAGCTTTAGCTGAAGCTTCGGGGTCGGTAGCGGTTACCATTACTAAACCATCGTCTTCAATATCAATAGCTACATTAGTAGATTCAATAATTTCATTAATAACTTTACCTCCTGGACCTATTACTTCACGAATTTTGTCAGGTGGGATACGGAAAGAAGTAATCCGTGGCGCATAAGGCGACATTTCTTGGCGTGGTTGATTAATCGTTTGAGCCATGGTTTTTAGAATTTCTTCCCGCGCGACTTGAGCTTGAGTTATAGCTTCGTTTAAAATCTTAGTAGAGACGCCGCCTAGTTTAATATCTAATTGTAGAGCAGTAAGGCCTTGGTTGGTTCCAGCGATTTTAAAATCCATATCGCCAGCATGATCTTCAATTCCTTGAATATCTGTTAAGATGGCATAATGTGATTTATTTTTTGGATCAGTTAGCAGTCCAATAGCTACTCCGGCTACAGCGTGGCTAATAGGTACACCAGCATCCATTAAAGCTAGTGAGGAACCGCAGATGGAAGCTTGAGAAGACGAGCCGTTAGACGATAATACTTCTGATACTACACGAATAGTATAAGGAAAATTTTCTTTGTCAGGCAAAACAGGTAACAGAGCTTTTTCTGCTAAAGCGCCATGACCAATTTCTCTTCTGCCTGGCGACCTAACAGGAGCAACTTCTCCTACGCTAAAGCCGGGAAAGTTGTAATGATGCATATATCTTTTTTTACCCTCTTTTTCCATGCCATCTAAAATTTGTTCAGCTGAAGGTGAAGCTAAAGTTACAATAGAGAGTATTTGTGTTTCGCCTCTACTAAAAAGACCTGAACCATGAGTGCGTGGTAAAACTGATACCGCGGCAGATAAAGGACGCAACTCGTTAAATTTACGGTTATCAACTCGTACCTTTTTTTCTAAGACCAGGCTCCTAGCTTCAGCATCTAGCATTTCATCAAATATTTTCATACCCCAAGCACGTTCTTCCTTGGAGACCTCATTATCTTCTTTTAGTATTTCCTCTAATTCGGTTTTTAATTTATCTACTAATTGATAATAAGCTTGACGCGAGGGGTTGGGAAAAATGGTTTTGACTTTAGAGCCAAGCCAATTTTCCACTTTTTGTTTTATTTTAGCCATTTTGTTCGCATCCACGGCATTATCAGACGATAAAACCTTGGCTTTACCCACTTCTTTTATTATTTTTTTAATAAAAGGGATAATTTTGCTTAAGTGTTTGTGCCCAAATTCAATAGCTTCGGCTATTATTGGTT
Source organism: uncultured Gammaproteobacteria bacterium (assembly GCA_964530635.1). GTDB lineage: Bacteria > Patescibacteriota > Patescibacteriia > Veblenbacterales > UBA10138 > CAZGYI01. The sequence continues at coordinate 4,810 of CAZGYI010000005.1, forward strand.
CAGGTACTTCTTTAGCTTGCCCCTCAATCATAACAATTTCTTCATCGGTCCCGGCAATTACTAAGTCAAAATCGCTTTTACCACGCTCTTCATACGAAGGATTAATTACCCATTCATTAGCAATTCTTCCAATTCTGATGGCAGCTATCGGCCCATTCCAGGGTATAGAAGAGATTCCTAAAGCTACTGAGGTGGCGATTAATGATACGATATCAGGATCGTTTTCGTGATCAATAGAAAGTACCGTAACCATTACTTGTACATCTTTTCTTTCAGTATTGCGAAATAAAGGTCTAATAGAACGATCAATAACACGGGAAGTAAGAATAGCCTCGTCAGTAGGCCGACCTTCTCGTTTAATAAAACGTGAACCTTTAATTTTACCAGCTGCATAAAGACGTTCTTCATAATCTACTAACAGAGGGAAAAAATCTATTCCTTCTCTTGGTTCTGGCGCTTGAACCACAGTAGCCAAAACTACTGTGTCACCATATTGGATAGTGCAACTACCATGAGCTTGGTTGGCTAGTTTGCCAATTTCTACGGTTAACTCTTTGCCCGCTACTTCGTGGGTGAATTTTTTTATTTCTGACATAAAAATTACTCCTTAGTTCAGGCAGCAGGCAAGGTTGTTATTTGAGAAGAATTTGAATCTAATTGTTAAAATTCAAATTCTCATCAAACAACGCAATCACCTATTAGCCTGAAAATAATTATTAAATAGTTATTTGGTTTTGTTTAGTAAAAATTTTCTAGCATTGGTTGATAAATCAAAAAAGTCATCAGTTGCCTCGATTAATTTACCTGAAGCAGTTTTGCCAAAAGCTACTATTTCTACCCGTTGACCAAGAAATTGTAAATAATTAACCAAGGGTACATAATCGCCATCGCCAGTTACTAATACCACCACATCTAATTTTGGCGCCATAGAAATAGCATCAATAGCCAAGCCTATATCCCAATCACCTTTTTTAGCGCCACCCCAAAAGATTTGTAAATCTTTAATTTTTAATTCAAAACCTTGATTAGTCAAGGCTTCAAAAAATTTTGTTTCTTCGGGGGCTTCGGCGCGCACTACATAAGCAATGGCTCTGATTAGTTTTCTATTTCCCACAGCTTGATCTAAAATTGCACCAAAATTAATTTTGGTATTATATAAATTGCGACCGGAATAGTACATGTTTTGTACATCTACAAATACTCCTACTCGTTGATCTTTGTGTTGTCGCATAATTAATGACTTTTAACATCTCCACCTTCTTCAGCGGTGTTTTTTTCTTCATCAATTTCCTCAGGCAGCTCTTGAGCTACATCTGATATTTTAATGTTTAATTTTAACTTTTTTACTAATTTTTCAAAGATTTTTTCATCCTCGCGCTTTAAATATTTTAATAAGCGCCGCCGTTGACTAATTTTTTTAAGTAATCCTCGGCGAGAGGAAAAATCTTTTTTATGGCTTTTTAAGTGTTCAGTTAAACGAATAATTTCCTCGGTTAAAATCGCGATCTGCACCTCGGCCGACCCCGTGTCTTGTTCATGGGTCTTAAATTTTTTGATAATTTTATCCTTGGTTTGTTTATCTAACATAAATAGTTTGTTTCCTTAAATTCGTTTGCCGAGTAGGGGTGGATAAATCCTCACAACCCAGTCAGACGAGTAAGTAATTAGCGTCCTAAGAGTAGCATATGGTTTTTTTTTAATCAAGATAGGTATTGCCAAACTTAAATAAGCGTCGTAAAATACAATTACTGATTATGTCAAAGCTTCATGATTATATCCACGATTTTTTGGAATATTTAGAAATTGAACGGGGTCGCAGCAAATTAACCGTGCGTAATTATGATTTTTATTTAACTCGTTTTTTAGTTTGGTTAAAAACCAAAATTAGTAGCAAACCAAAACCAGACGATATTAATTTAGAACAAGTGCGCAATTTTCGTTTATGGCTTAACCATTTCCATTCTAAAAATAATTTAGAACTATCGCGTACCACCCAAAATTATCATTTGATTGCCTTGCGTTCTTTTCTTAAATATTTACGTAAAAGAGATATTGAATCATTAGCTCCTGAAAAAATAGAGTTAGCTAAGCAAAGCGATCGGCAGGTTGAATTTTTGGAAGGAACTGATTTGGAGAGATTATTGGAGGCTCCTTTAAAAACCAACGAGAGTGAGATAGTTAAGTTACGGGATAAAGCGATTTTGGAATTGTTGTTTTCTACTGGTTTGCGTATTTCAGAATTAGTTAATTTACAAAGAGAACAAATAAATTTAAACAAAGATGAATTATCGGTTAGAGGTAAGGGAGGAAAAGTTAGGTTGGTTTTTTTATCAGAAGAGTCACGAGGTTATTTAAAAAAATATTTAGACGCACGAACCGATTTAGACCCTTCTTTATTTATAGGTCACGATCGGGCAGCTAAAGGTAGAGAAAAAGATCAAAAAAAATCACATCCTCTAACGGCTCGTAGCGTGCAGCGGGCCATAGAGTATTATCGTAAAGTAGCAGGAATTTCTAAAAAAGTTACACCTCATACCTTACGACATTCATTCGCTACCGATCTATTATCATCAGGCGCTGATTTAAGAGCTGTACAAACCATGTTGGGTCATTCTAGTATTACCACCACTCAAGTTTACACTCATGTAACAGATAAACAACTAAAAGAGGTATATCGGGCATTTCATTCGCGACGTCGTAAAGGTTGACAAATTTAAAATAGATTATAAGTTATTAAGAAATAGAAATTTATTAGTTAACATTTTTCTTTTTTGCCCCCGTAGTTCAATGGATAGAACCGCGGACTTCTAAGCCGCTGATAGAGGTTCGATTCCTCTCGGGGGCAGAAGAGAAGAGTAGTTAAACTTATGAAAACTAGTTTACATAGAATTTTAACTAAAGACGGTTTATGGCTAGATGGTTTGTTTTTTGAGCCAAAGCGCAAAACTAATAGAGCGGTTATTTGGCTGCATGGGATATCGGGTAATTTTTATGGTGGCGGTAAAAGAATTAAAACCTTGGCAGAAGTTTGTACGGAAAATAATTTTGCTTTTATTTCTTTTAATACTCGTGGCGCTGGGGTGATGTCTAGATACAATAAAAAGAAAGGTAAGAAGACAATCGGTGGCGGATTAGAAAAATTTACTGAGAGCGTTTGGGATATTGAAGCGATGAGACGATTTTTACAGCGGCGTGGAATTAAGAAAATCTTTTTAATTGGCCACAGCACGGGGGCTAATAAAAGTTTATATTATATGTATAAAAAACGCGACAGAAGAATAACGGGGCTTGGTTTGGTCGGGCCGATGAATGATTATGCTGGGAAAAAACAAGAACTAGGTCGGCGTTATGTCTCTATTATTAATAAAGTAAAGTTTTTTGCTAAAAAGGAACCAGATAAACTTTTACCTTATTCGTTAAGTCCGATACCAACTACAGCAGCCCGTTATCTAAGTTTATATACGCAAAGTACCGCCGAAGATGTTTTTCCTTATTATAAAAAAAAGCTAAGTTTAAGGAGTTAGCCAGCGTTCGTATACCTATGTTAGTTTTATTAGGAGAATATGATGAATATTTAGATAGAAGCCCTCAAGATTTTATTAATATTTTTAAAACTAAAGCCACAAGTACAAAAAAATTTACAGGCAAGATTATTAAAAGAGCTGGCCATGGATTTTATGGAAAAGAAAAAAGTTTAGCCAGAGCGATAATTGATTGGGTTCGGAAAATATGAGGCATCTAGCGTCTTCGATTATTATTTCTATTTTATGAAATTAAAATCTATTAATTTGCAAATTAGCTGTAATTCTTTAAAAGAAGCAAAGACAATTGGCGATTTGTCATTAAAACAAAGATTAGCTGCTTGTTACGAAATATATCCCCGGGTGATGGCTAGATATTTTTGGCCACCCAAAAAGAATAAATTACAAAGCGATAATCGGTGCACTTTAATACTCGTTACTTTTCCTAAGTTTGTAAAAAAACTACAAAAACTGATAAAATCAAAGCACTCTGATCAAGCCCCATTTATTGGTTTAATAGAGGTTGTCAATCTTAATCCAGTATATTATCATTGGTTAAAACAAGAATTAATATAGTATTAATTTAAGGAGGTAAAATATGCCAAAAAGCAAAAATTACAAGATCGCCAAACCATCAAAGATTGTTAAAGTTGAGGTTAAAAAAATTCCAGCAGTTAGCAAAATTGCCCAATCTGTTAAAAAATCCGTGCCCAGCGTTGTCGCTAAAAAGGATAAAACAAAATCAGTAGTAAGTTTAATTTTTAATCACAAAAGTAAAACAAAGGAAGGTTATATAACATTTTGGCAATATGTAGGTTGGTTTTCTGGAATTTTAATAGTGGTTATGTTAGTAGGTACAATAGTGGTGGTAAATAAGACAACTAATAAAGTTGTTAGATTTAATAATTTTGCTTTACCCACTAATCAGAATAATATAGAAGAGCAAAATACTTTTAATTCTTTTATTTCTAGCTTAACAGGTGAAGCAGTGACTCAAGAGGTGGTTGAGCGTCGGCCGTTGGCTATAATGATAGAAAATTTTTATACAGTCAGACCGCAATCTGGATTATCTTTTGCTGATATAGTTTGGGAGGCGCCTACCGAGGGTGGAGTAACAAGATTTTTAGCAATTTTTCAAAAGGGTTTGCCCTCTAGGATTGGTCCGGTGCGCAGTGCGCGTTCATATTTTATTGATTGGGCGCGTGAGTTTGACGCTTTTTATGCTCATAGTGGCGGTTCAAGCGATGCTTTGGACGAATTGGCTCGGGGCATTAGGGGCTTGCAAGATGTTAATGAGTTTTTTCATGAACGAGCTTTTTGGCGCGACAGCAAAGAAGCTAGGCCGCATAATTTATATGCTGCAGCTGAATTATTTTATAATTATGCTGCTATTAATGATTGGCGAACTACTAGCACGCTGGATCCGAGGCAGTTTACTGATGTAAATAATTTATCAGCCAGCTTGGATAATCCCGAAGCTAAAGAAATTTTGATTCCTTATTTTCCCTTAGAATACGATGTGTTATGGAAATATCAAGCAAGTGATGGAGTTTATGAAAGATGGATGGATAACAAACCTCATCAAGACAGAATTACTGGCGGAACGCTGCAAGCTAAAAATGTTATTATCATATTTACTAATGTCATACCTATTCCTAAAGACCCTTTGCTCAAAGTAAATATTAAAACCGTTGGCGAGGGTACAGCCTATTTATTTGTTAATGGGAAAGCTTATCAAGGAAAATGGCAAAAAAGAACTTTAGAAAGTCGAACTGAATTTTTAGATGACGAAGGAAATTATTTACCCCTGGCACCAGGCAATACCTGGATTTCGGTTTTAGATAAGTCTTTAGCCAAAGAGCTTGAATATAAATAAATTTTGTGCTAATATCGGTTAGCTTAATAACTACTGGTTTTAATAACCTAAGGCTTATGGTGTCCATAGCTTAATGGTAAAGCGCTGCTCTGTGGAAGCAGCGATACGGGTTCAATTCCCGTTGGACACCCCATTAAGAACTTCTTTCTTTTGAGAAGTGATTTGTAATATTGAGGTCAGCTAGTTATAATTTAAATACCTATTTAATTATTTATTTAGATAACTTATAGAAAAAGCTAAATTATTTTATTACAGCATTATCAATTCCTTTGCTACTTTTCTTTATGTAGTGTTGGTGGCCTGGGTTATGACTAATGGCGAAAAAATCTTCGGTCAGATGAATACTTTGTTAGGTCCGGTGATTTTTTTATTATTATTTGTAGTATCTGCAACAGTTGTTGGATTATTGGTTTTAGGCAAACCCATTATTTTATATTGGGAGGGTTATAAAAAAGAAGGGATAAAATTATTAATTTATACAGTCATCTGTTTGGTTATTATCGCTGCTTTGGCGCTCTTGGCAATGATGGTGGTTAATAGTTTGGTAAGCAATTAAAATTAATATGAAAAAGATAACAGTTTATTTATTGATTTTTTTCTTAGTAATAGCTGGTTTGAATGTGGCGGTTTGGTTTGGCTTTGGCAGTATTTACCAACGACAGTTTAATCAATTGAAAAATGAAGTAATAGAGTTACAGCAGAAAATAGCTAGTTATGATGCCGAACAGCAAAAGTTGGTGCAAGCAACTCAAGAGGCGGCTAATCGGGAAGTGGTTAGACAAAAGTCTCAAGATGAATTATTGCAAGCAGCTGTAGCTAAAGTAACTCCGGCCGTGGTTTCTATTGTGATTTCCAAAGATGTACCTAAATTAGAGATTGTTTATGAAAATCCTTTTGGCAATGATCCATTTTTTAAAGATTTTAATTTTCGCGTGCCAGTTTACCGGCAAAAAGGTACCCAGCATGAAAAAGTCGGCGCCGGTACTGGATTTTTAATTACTCAAAATGGTTATATTGTAACTAATAAACATGTAGTTTTTGATACAGCAGCTGATTATACAGTTTTGTTAGCTGATGGCGGGCAAAAGCCGGCTCAAGTGGTTTATAAAGATTCAACTCATGATTTGGCGATAATCAAGATTGAGGGTAGTAATTATAATTCAGTAGGATTAGGAAATTCAGATAATTTAAAATTAGGACAAACAGTTTTTGCTATTGGCAATGCTTTGGGTGAATATAATAATTCAGTATCAGTAGGAATCATTTCTGGTTTAGATAGAACTATTCAAGCTTCAGGTTCAGCTGGAGTAGAACAGTTAAAAGGAGTGATTCAAACTGATGCAGCAATTAATCCGGGAAATTCAGGTGGCCCGCTTTTGGATTTGAACGGCCAAGCTGTTGCGGTTAATGTAGCCACTGTAGTTGGTTCCAATAATATTAGCTTTTCTATACCAATAAATATTATTAGAACGACTATAAGTAATCAATTAAAATTGAATACCAATTAATACTTTAGATGATTAGTATTAAAGATAGAAAGCAAAATCCCTGGATTTTGTTTTTTAAGGATGTTTTGTTATGCTGAAATTTTTAGGTCATTTTTCTATGTTTAATTGGTGAAATTTTTTTCGCATTATTAAAATCGATGATAGTTATTTAGATTACAAAAAATTAAAACATTATGGATTAATTGGTAATTTAGAAATTTACGCTTTAGTAGTCTGTAACGCTTTAGTTAATTGATTGCGCTTGCCGTATTTAGACGATGTATTAAACATAGATATTTGGCGGTTTTGTTAATTTGATAACTTTAAATATTCATTGGGCGGCAATTCATTTAATTTGTGCTGTTCAAGGTTGTTGTATTCATTAGTCCACATTTGTATTTTCGTTTCCAAATCTTTTAAGTTTTTAAACTTGCTTTTATCATAAAATATCTTTTGGTTAGTCTGGTTGGCTGTATTCAACTTTGCCATTCTGATTTGGTTTACCTGGGCCAATCAGATAATTAATGATTTCCTTTAAAAATATAAAAGCAGCTTGCTAAAGAAATATTTGCCAAAGAAATAAACAACCCATGTTAAAAAATAACCTGGTCACTTTTATGTCCACCTGGGCAAAAAAGTGGCCACTAAGGATAATGCCAATCGTACTCTTATCGCCAAATTATCCGTTGTAATTTATAAGTATTACCATTTTTTAATAATTCCCAATGAGATTGTAATTTTAGTTTTTTGACAAAAAGCTATTTTTATGCTAAAATTAAAATATAAATCAATAAAATCAAGGTAAATACTAAAAATTAACTAAACAAAAATATGAAAAAATTTCTTCAAATTTTTAACAGCTTGATTGGTATAGTAGCTATTGCATTTTTATTTACGCAATTTACCAGCGGTATGATAAAAGTGGTTAATTACGATTTAGCGCAGATAAATAAAAGGATTGAAGTTGCATTATTATCTGAAATTAATCCAGGCAAAGTTTTGGGTACTACTAATGTGGTATTGGCAGCCACTATGCCAGTATCTTGTGAGAGCACTGATGTTGGTTGTGGTACGCCCACGCCGACATATTACACTTTGAGTGTTGCAAAAAGCGGTTCGGGTACAGTTACTGATAATCTTGGCGGTATCAATTGTGGTTCAACCTGCTCCGCTTCTTATACTTCTAATCTTAGCGTGGCTCTGGTTGCCACTCCAGCAAGCGGTTCAATTTTTACTGGCTGGAGTGGCGCATGTAGCGGTACCACTTCTAGTTGCGCTCTGACAATGAACGCTAATAAGGTAGTAACAGCTACTTTTGCAACCACTAATCAATCACCTACTATTCAGTCATCTGGAGCACATAGTGTTACTGCTACAGAAGCAGCTTTGACCATGATGATTGTACCTAATAATTCGGCTACTACTGTTTGGTTTCGTTATGCGAGTTCTAATCCAGGCACTTGCAATGATACTTTTGGTACCAAGTTTCCACCCAGTGGCTCTGGTCTTGGTAGCGGCATGACGCCAACCGGATTTACCCAATCTGTTGCGGGCTTAACTCCAGCTACCACTTATTATTACTGTTCTATAGCGGAAAACGCTGCAGGGAAGAGTTTTAGCTCGCTTAAATCGTTTACTACTACTAATTCAACTAATAATTCAGTTATTACCGTAACCTCACCTACCGCCAGCTCCTTTTGGGATATAGGCACAACACATACGATAACTTGGCAGAACAGAGATGGTAATTCGACTAGTCGCAATGTTCAACTTTATACTAGCGCGCCTGGGTCAAATACTGTTTGCTTGATTGTCAATAGCGTGCCTGATACTGGTTCATATAGTTGGACTATACCAACACTTTTGGATCCCATATGTAAAAATCAACAAATTTTAACTGTTTTGCGTTTAGATGGAAGCTGGATTAAAGGGCAAAGTGGAATATTCTCTATAAGAGAAAAACTGCCCGATTTTGTTGTTAGTGATATCAAAATTGACAAACGTAGTGGTGATACACAGTCAACTATTTATGTGACTATAAAAAATATTGGCACAGGTACAGCTGGCCCTGATGTAATTTTAAATACAACCATTAAGGACAATAATACTGGGTATATATATAAATCAGGTAAAACCGATAACTATATACCTGGATATGTTGGTGACACCGCATCAGCTGAGTTCTTAATACCTAATTCTAATCATATTTATCATTTCACTGCCAAAGTAAATGATCCTACTTGGCTTAGTGAGTCAGATTATTCTAATAATACTCTAAGTAAAACTGTAACCTATAATAATCGCAATATGTTTAAGATTGCGGAGGTTGCGCTATTCACATCACCGTATCAGCCGGGCACAAATATTACTTTTAAAGTGCGGGGTTTGGAACCGGATGGTACATGGACAGCGGCCGACGAAGGTTTTCAAGCTAGTGGCCAAGTATACATAAACGACGATCCATACCAGCCTGTTCTTTACAGCACTGTTACTTCGTACGATCCTTCTACTGGTTGGTGGACCACTACCGTACCCGCTCCTAGTGTGACTGGTAATTACCAAATGCGAATTGTGATTTGGTGCGGCTTTGATTATGGTAAAGTATGTTCAGATAGGTATGGTTCAAGGGGTCCACAAGTAGAACAAATGGTACCATTTAAGGTTGGTGTTGGTACAATTAGCCCTCTTACAATTATTACTCCGCAAGGCGGTGAACAGTGGCAGAAAATGAAGACTTATACCGTGGGTTGGAGTACCGCTGGTATACCTACGCAGTATCTTAGCCTTCGTCCAGAATACCAGTTCATTGATGAGCAGGGTAATGTGGCCTATGGAGCTACATTTACAGGGGGCACCTTTGTGGGGAGCGACGATAGTAGGTTTGGACGCACTACGGTGAATGTGTCTAATATCCATTTAACTGCCGGTAAAAAGTACCGCGTGAGGATAATTGGCTGGGATAGTAACAATACAAAAGTCATTGAAGGTACGAGTGTGGGATACGTGACTGTGGTGGATTCAATTACTTCTCGGGTTTGTGCCGGCGGTACGGAGATAATTAAACGCTCACCTTTACGAAATGATGAATTCGGTAGACTTGGTTTGAATATCAACGGATATCCAGAAATTTTGCGTTATCGTATCCAATGGTTTTCGGGCGGCTGGAGTGATTGGTACACGCCCGGTATTGATGATGTTGATTGGAAAACAAATAATGATGGTAGTTTACGCCGTGTCTGGGCATATTTTGGCGATCATAATCATGAGTATGAGAAATGTATGACAATTGATACAGGGAAACCAGATTTAATTGTATCTGATATTTCTTTGGAACCGGCTAATCCAACTATAGGGCAGATAGTTAAGATTATAGCGACCTTAAAAAATATTGGCGCAGGCGACGCCTATATCCCAAATTCCTTACCGCTTTCTGGTCCAACTGCTAATTTAAAAATAGTGGGCCCTGCTTATAGTTATGTTGAAGGTAGCAGTGGGACTACCGGTACAACTGCCAATCCGCCGCTTAAGCCAGGGGCAACAGCAACTTATAGTTTTGGTAAATTTTCAACAATACAATTTCCTTCGGCTGGAGAATATACTATTAGTGTGGTAGCAGATGGGGGTGGAAATACCAGCGGAGGCATTGGGGTGATTGATGAGTCAAGAGAAGATAATAATAGTTTAAACAAGACTATTGCTATTAATAATCCAACTACACCCACAGTTGCTATCATATTTCCTAATGGCGGTGAGCAATGGGAAGTAGGAAAAAGTTATCAAATAAAATGGGCAAGTAGTAATTTGCCAATCGATGCGCAGAACGGTATTGGAATTAATTTTGATAATGGCAAGGGAACTACTGGTATTTTTGGATGGTTAAATAATGATGGTAGCGAAACATGGACTATACCGTTAACTATGGCGCCGGGGCAATACCAGTTAGAGATTACAGCTACAAACCGTTTAACAAATAAAATAGTCGCATCAGATAAGAGTAATCAATTTAACATTATTACCGCCTTACCAGCCATAACTTGCGCGCCAGGTAAATTAGAACCAATTGGTGTGGCGGGAGATATTATTCCCGCAGCTAAAGGTTGTTTGTCTGCTGGCACTGAAGGTAATTCTTATGTTGCGAATCAACAAGACGATTCAGTTTATTTTACAGAACCAGTGAGCAATTATGGAAAACAACCAGGAGCGCCTAGCGCCTATTTCTCTATTAAAGTTAGTTCTCCCGGCATATATGGAGTACATATGACTGTCCGTGGCTATGGTAGTTCAAGTGATTCTTTCCTTATCCAATTATTTGATCCTGAAGGAAAAGAAATATTGTTTCCCGGACCGGCAGCTTCTGCCAACGCGGCTGATGTGCGGTTTGAAAAGGCAGATATTATAGCTGGCAGTAATCCGTATTCTAGCTTTACTACCATTAGGGCTAATCATTGGCAGGTATATAGTGATCGTCCACAGCAATTTGTTCCGATGGTAACTTGGAAATTACCTTCGGCTGGCGTTTATACCCTGCGAGTTATAAAGAGGGAAGATAATGCTACCTTTAAAGATATTCGGTTGGTTAATAGTAGTATTGACTCTTTTGTTAGGGAGAATACTTGGAAAGAAAATATTGGAAAAGTTATCTCGCCAATCCTGCCATCAGTAATTTCCGCCGAAGTATTATTGCAAGAGCGTATTCAAAAATTAGAATATCGCGTTAGTGAATTAGAAAAACAAGTGGTTGATAATGAAAAAAGTTTGGTTACTACAGTTGATCCGAGTTTAACCAATCGTGTGGTTGGTAAAATACTATTGCAAGTAGAAGGCAAGGGCGAGGCTTGGTATGTAGATAAAGACACTCAGAAAAAGTTTTACTTAAAAGATGGGAATACCGCTTATACTGCCCTACAGGCTTTTGGTTTAGGTATTTCTAATGAGGATTTAGCTAAAATAAAAATTTCCACTTCAGAACAAGTAGTGGTTAAAGATTCAGACGGCGATGGTTTGGATAATCAATTTGAGGAAGCCATTGGCACAGATCCTTATAATAAAGATACCGATGGCGATGGTTATGACGATGGCGTTGAAGTCATTAATAATTATTCACCATTAGGTTCAGGTAGGATGACAATTGATGCTAATTTAGTTAAACGCTTGGAAGGGAAAATAATTTTGGCAGTGCATAAACGTGGTGAAGCGTTTTATATTAGCAATGGCGAGGCTCACTACTTAAAAGATGGTCTCTCGGCCTATCAAATAATGCGTAACCAATCATTAGGTATTACTAATAACGATCTAAGAAAGATTCAGGTGGGAGAATTTAAATAGCGCCTGATTTAAAACAAAAACAGCAAAACTGTTCCGCTTACCCGGAACAGTTTTGCTATAATATTAATATGTATGGTTTTTCTAAGAAAGAATTGGCAGTTTTTAAAAACTAACTTTTCCGGCCAAAATTCAGGATTGGTTGGATAAAATACCAATTAATTTTGAGCTGAAAGGTGAAATTTGTCGTTCGCCGCGTCGGGTATCGCAGGCCAATCAGGCACACTGCATCGAGGGCGCTATGTTGGCAGCAGTAGCTTTGAGATTTTTAGGCCATCCCCCTTGGTATTGGATTTAAAGGCAACAGCGGCTGACGATAATCATGTGATTGCGGTTTTTAAACAAAGGGGTTTATGGGGCGCTTTGAGCAAGATTAATCATTATAGTTTAAGATACCGTGACCCAGTATTTTGTAGTATTAGAGAATTGGTTATGTCTTATTTTAATGAATATTTTATTGAAAATGGCAGAAAAACTTTACGCAGTTATTCTTTGCCGGTAGATTTATCATGTTTTGACCGAAAAAATTGGATGACGAGTAATAAGGATGTATGGTATATTACAGAGTATCTAGATCAGGTAAAACATTATCCAGTTATTAAACCCGCTCTAGCAAAGAAATTACGCCCGGTTGATAAAATTGAAATTAAAGCTTTGCTTTTAGAACAATGGCCATCACCTAAAAAATAATTATGAATAATATTCTCAATACTAAAATCGCTCCATTTAAAGTCAGAATGTTTTATTTTATCATAGGCATAGTGGCTTTGGTGGCTTATCGCGGTATTATTATTTTGAATAATTTTAGTAGTTTTTGGGTGTCTATAGCTTGGTATATTGGTACGATTGGTTTTGTTGTTTTTTATATTCATCGTTATCAGATTTCCCGAAAACGTTTAGAGATTATTAAGCTATATAAACTAGATGAAAAAGTAAAATTGTTAAACGCTTTAGGTATTCAAGATAAGGAGGCTCTTCATTATTTACTGGAATCGTTGGAGTCTTCCAAAGAGCGTTGGAATTATTTGCTAACTTTTATTTTTACTTTTCTGGCTTTATTGGCGGGCCTAGTTATAGATATTATAAATTTAACTAGCTAGATTATGGTTTGGGTTTATTCTTTGGTTAGTGTGTTGGTTGTCAGTTTAATTTCTTTTGCCGGACTTTTGGTGTTAGCCGTTACAGTAGAAAAACTTAAAAAAATAATTTTCTTTTTAATTAGTTTTGCTGCCGGCGCTTTATTGGGCGATGCTTTTTTGCATATTTTACCGGAGTTAATAGAAGACAAAGGTTTTAGTTTGGATATTTCTTTGTATTTAATAGGAGCCATTTTAATTTTTTTGATTTTAGAAAGAGTCATTAGGTGGCATCATTATCATCATATATCAGAAGAAGATAAACATCCTATTGGTTATTTAAATTTAATTGGCGATGGGTTTCATAATTTTATTGACGGCGCAATGATCGCGGCTTCTTATTTGGTGGATATAAAATTAGGTTTAGCTACCACTGTTGCGGTCATGTTGCATGAATTGCCACAAGAAATTGGTGATTTTGCTATTTTATTACATAGTGGTTTTACTAAAATAAAAGCTTTGGTGTTTAATTTTCTGTCTGGATTAATAGCGATAGTTGGCGCTATCTTGGTTTTATGGTTGGGTTCGCAAGTTAAAGAAATAATTTGGCCTTTATTGGCTTTAACAGCTGGTGGATTTATTTATATTGCTACAGTTGATTTAATACCAGAACTTCATAAAGAGACGCATTTAGGTAAGTCTTTGATGCAGTTAGCGGCTCTTTTATTAGGCATAGGATTAATGTTGTTATTGGTGTTGGGTGAGTAAAATTTTTGATTGGTCTTGACATTATTGATAAAAGTTGTAATATATCTTTGCTAATATTAAAAATTAGCCCTTCTCATTTTAGGGTTTTTATTTTTTAAAAAATTAATAAGATAAAATTTGAAATAAAAGAAAAAGTAAAATGATAAACTAATAATTAAAAAAATTATGAAAAATAGACTTTTCTTAGCTGCAATAGCAGCGTTAATTTTTACTCTGCCAGTGCTGGCTTCTGAAAACGAGATAGCAAGTCATGGTGGGGCAATTTCTCTAACTTTTTTATGGTTAGCTGTTATTTTAGTGGCTGCTAAGATAGGGGGAATGGTGGCAAAGTTTGGTCAGCCGGCAGTATTGGGTGAATTGGTTTTTGGTATTATACTTGGTAATTTACCGTTGTTGGGTTTGCGTTGGTTTGAATCTATTGGCGCCAACGATTATATAAAGTTTTTAGCTGAATTAGGTGTAGTAGTATTATTATTTAAAGTTGGTTTAGAGAGTAATATTAACAAAATGAAAAAAGTTGGTTCGTCAGCTTTTTTAGTGGCCAGTATGGGAGTAATTTGTCCGTTTGTTTTAGGTACGTGGGTGATTGGTCCTTTATTATTTTCTGATATGTCATTCCATACTCATTTATTTTTAGGGGCGACACTTACCGCTACTTCGGTTGGTATTACTGCTCGAATTTTTTCTGATCTTAAAAAATCAAAATTACCTGAATCCCAGGTAATCTTAGGAGCTGCCGTGATTGATGATGTATTGGGGCTTATTATTTTGGCTGTAGTATCATCCATTATTATTACTGGCGGAGTGACTTGGGTGGGTATTTTATGGATAACAGTTAAAGCGCTAACATTTTTAGTGGGGGCAATCGCAATTGGCGATTTTTCTGCTCGGCATCTGGGAAAATTATTTTCTAAAATCTATACAGGAACCGGAATGAAAATGGTATTTAGTTTAATTTTTATGTTGCTAGGAACTTATTTGGCTAGCATTGTGGGGTTAGCGCCTATTATTGGCGCGTTTGCCGCTGGATTGGTTCTTGATTCGGTTCATTTTAAAGACTTTCGTCGTCCTAGGGTAATTGAAGATTTACAAACACTTAATTTAAAATTGCCTACTGAATTTCAAGCTGATATTAATAAAGTGTTAGAATATCATAGTAAAAAACATATTGAAGATTATATTAAAGATGTTGGGTATTTGTTAATGCCAGTTTTTTTTATTTTAACCGGTTTTAATGTTCGTTTGGAGGCTTTATTTAATTTACAAGCTTTGTGGTTAGCTTTGATTGTTACTGCTATAGCCATAGTTGGTAAATTAATTTCTGGTTTAGGTGTTCGTAAAAGTATGAATCGTTGGTTGGTTGGCATAGGGATGATTCCGCGCGGAGAAGTGGGCTTAATATTTGCCGCCATAGGACAGAGCATTGGCGTTTTGACATCTGAATTATATTCAATCATAGTTATGGTAGTTATTTTAACTACTTTAATATCCCCGCCGTTATTAACTTGGTTGCTTAAAAGACATGATGCTAAATTGGCAGTAGCAACTGCAACTATATAGTTTTTTGTGTACTATCTTGATTAATAAAGGTTGAGTAAAAACTCAACCCTTATTAATCATAAAAGTAAGGTGGTAGCTCTTTTTTTATATTTTAGTTAAAGTATAAGCGCGTATGTTATTGTCTATTTTAAGCTTTTTGGCAGTTATTTGTTCTTTTTTGTTTCCCCTAGATGAACCATTGGTTGAGCCAGTTATTAATCGTCCGCCAGCCGAAGTTAAAGCAATTTATGTTACGGCTTATACAGCCCAAAGTTCTAGGATGCAGGAAATAATTAATTTAATTGATCAGACGGAATTAAACGCCGTAGTAATAAATTTTAAAGAGCCAACCGGGATTAAGAATTGGCCGGGTTTAGATAAATTGATTTTACAATTGCAGGAAAAAAATATTTGGACCATTGCCCGAATTGTAGTTTTTCAAGATGACGATTTACCAAAGCGTGAGGCAAAATTTGTTTTACGAAATCCAGGCAGTAGTTTTTGGTATGATAGTAGTGGCAGTTTGTGGCTGGATGCGGCGGCTCAAGAAATTTGGCAATATAATTCTGATATTGCTAAACAAGCCTTGGCTTTGGGGTTTAATGAAATTAATTTAGATTACATTCGCTTTCCATCAGATGGACAGGTTAGCGCGATCAAGTATCCAGTTTGGGATAAAAGTAAGACCAAAGAAGAAGTAATCGCCGAATTTGCTCAATGGATAGTTAGTGATATAAAAAAAGCCCAACCTCACGCCATTATATCAGGGGATATTTTTGCTTTTACTTTTGTACAAGATTGGGATTTGGACATTGGCCAGCGGGCTAAGTTATTAGCACAGTATTTTGATGTTCTGTCGCCGATGATTTATCCTTCTCATTATCATTCAGGAAATTTTGGTTTTAGTAATCCAGCCCAGTATCCCAAGGAGGTGGTCAAAGAAACTTTAGTTAGGGGCAAGGAAATCTTAAAAAATAGTCAGGCAATCATCAGGCCCTGGTTGCAAGATTTTAATATGGGTGCTCAGTATACACCCCAAATGGTGCGAGCAGAAATTCAAGCAATTCAAGAATCAGGTTATAATTCAGGGTGGATGCTTTGGAATCCTGCTAATAAATATTCAAACGAGGCTTTGTATGCAAACCCCTAATGAAGGAATAGAACTTCTTTATACTAGAGAGTGTCGTAATTGGCAGCAGACATTAATAAATCTTCGACAGGCATTAGAGTTGGAGAAGATTAGCGATGAACCTAAAACAGTTATTATACATAGAGATGGTTACAAAACTCATTTAGTTAGCTTTTTAAGGTAATGCTTGATAAAT
>CAZGYI010000006.1:0-2557 GCA_964530635.1 uncultured Gammaproteobacteria bacterium
TCCGACGAACACAAAGAAAAAATCGTCAATTTTCAAAACTACGACAACGGCGGGCGGTGGTATATTCTTTTGGACGAAGCTCACAAAGGCGACAAAGAAGACAGCAAGCGGCAGATTTTATACTCCATTCTTTCCAGAAACGGATTTTTGTTTAATTTCTCCGCAACCTTTACCGACCCAAGAGACTTTGCGACCTGCGCTTTTAATTTCAATCTTTCAAGGTTTGTAGAAGAAGGATTTGGCAAGCATATTTATGTGTCCTCTGTGGAAATTAGCGCATTTCGCCTACCTACGCCGACCCGCCTGCATGCGAAGCGCGGGCAGGGGCTTCGGCAGGCAGGCAAAAGCAAAGTAGAGATTTTTCATACAACGGATTTACGATAAATACAAAATTATTGCTGAAACCGAGGCGGGGCATTGCAGAGGTATTAGAAAATTACAAACGATATTGGTTTGATAACTTTGTTGATTTTGCGAACAAAGTCAGTTAGATTCCCTTGACCCCCAAGCAGTCTTTGCTATGTTTTTATACGAAAATCTCTCGAGAGAAATCGACATTGAATTTTCTCAAGTGTTAGCCAATCCCCATAACGCACAATATGTTATACAACCATATACGGTTTCTGGTAATATTATACGTTTTGATATGCCAAGATCTTCCCAGACTTCGCATCGTATTAAGTGGAGGGAAGATTACATTGACTTCACTAGTTGGAGAGGATTTAGTCAAAATCCAATCACCGATAGTTTGATTTTTTCTTGGCATTATACAGGTCCTAATATCCCGCCGCCAGGGAACGAACGTTTACGTTTTAACCTTTGGCTTTTTGGCGGTAATCCACCACAGCGCAGAATCGGAGATGAGATAGTTATTAAATCATTTAATTATAGTCAGGAGCTAACTGATGTCGATGATCAGAATACCAATTCCCGACCATCACAATTTATAATGAACCAGAATTATCCTAATCCTTTTAATCCCTTTACTGTTATCCCATATCAATTGCCTCATGAAGGCCAGGTTATAATTCAAGTTATGAATACACTTGGTCAGGTGGTGGCTATTATGGATGAAGGCAGACGAGTAGCTGGGCAGTATAAGATTAAGTTTGATGGATTAAAGCTGTCTTCTGGGGTTTATTTCTATAGCATACTGATCGATGGTAGGTTGATGAATATAAAGAAAATGGTACTTATGAAATAAAATAATAATAGAATAGTTAATTGCAAGTGTTGCCCAGGTATTAAGGGCAACACTTTTTTATTGTTAACTCTTTAATTAAAATTTAGTCTTAACATCTCCGCTAGGGACGGGCAGGCGCTACTAGTTCTAGATAAAAATCAAGGGTATTCCTTTTTCAGAATACCCTTTTTTAATATTAACACTTATTTTTGGCGTTTAGTTAACATTGAAATCCTTAATGTCAACTTCGCTCAAACAGATGCCAATTTGGTCGCCTTCTTGGGCAGAAGGTACTTCTTCTTTTTCCTTTTCAATACGGCATACCGTATCGATTCTTTCGCGGTTGTTTATAGTAATTACAATTTTCTCTCCTCTGACGACTTTGCCACGCGTAACTGTTACCATAATAACCGTACAGTGAAGCGTTTGGCACTTTTTTAATGCGGAAGAGGCGGTACAGATACCAGTGACATCCCCATTAAAATGGAAGCCTTCAACGGTGCCATTAATTTCTTTCATGGTCAACTCCTTTATATTATTGGTTTTAAAATTGTTTTTTGTATAGTTTTAGTTTATTAATATTTTAGATGATTTTACTTTTTTGTTAAATTTTAAAAAGTTTAATAGATTTAATATAATTATGATATTACGCCAACGGGGGCGTTTCGTATAGGCAAATACCTACCTTTTGACCTTTCCAGGCCCGTTGCCTTTCTCTCCTGTTAACCTCTATCAGGCTAACAATATCGTTAAACTCTTTACCGTCCAGGGTAAGATTTACCCTGTTTCCTTTGCACACCTCGCCTTCGGTTATATCAACTAGGACGACAGCGCAACGTTTGG
The DNA here is from genome assembly GCA_964530635.1 of uncultured Gammaproteobacteria bacterium. GTDB lineage: Bacteria > Patescibacteriota > Patescibacteriia > Veblenbacterales > UBA10138 > CAZGYI01. The sequence continues at coordinate 2,027 of CAZGYI010000006.1, forward strand.
TAGGGCATTTACGCCGGGCTGAGCCGGGTGCGAAAGTGCCAAAAATATTGCCTGTGAAAGGAAAACCAACACCACTAATGCTGCCACTTATTTTTTGTACCATAATTCTCCTTAAGTTTGTTTTTATTGATTTTGAATCGGGATTATTTGAATTTGCTATATTATCTTAAGATCTTAAGGCAAAACAAAAAATCAGTCAAATGTGGTCGATTTGTTGTATATTTAATGATTTTTTATTGCAAACGAGTTAAAAAATTTTTTTACTTCTACTTCGCGTTGCTTGGTTGTAGAAGTAGGATTTTTTTGAATATAATACAAATGAAATAACTCGTGAGCAATACAGTATATTTGCTTGGCTAGTGATTTATGAGTTGGCACCATAAACCAATTATCTTTTACATCATACGGCATTAAGTAAGCGGTGGTCAGATTAACTTTAAGGTCGTCTATTAATTTCAATTTGCCTAAATATTTAAAAATAGCTGCCAGTACTTTTGGCTCATATTTTTGCCATTCCGTTTTTATTTTATC
>CAZGYI010000006.1:2604-21201 GCA_964530635.1 uncultured Gammaproteobacteria bacterium
GCAATAGGCGAATAGTTCTATCAAATGGATAATATTTGGTAATAGTAAAATTATCAGGATATTTCTCCCTAATCCTTAGCCAATTTTTTAAATCTTTTGCAGAATTATAATTAATTTGCATAAAATAACGCGGTAACAATATAAGTTTATCATGATGATCTAAGGTAATAAAAGTTGATTTTTGGTTTATTTGGAGTAAGATATAGTATATGACTAATAATAAATTTATTGAGGTTTTAGTAAGGGCAATAATAAAAGATGAACAAGGACGAGTTTTAGTTTGCCGTAAAAAAGGATGCGATTATTATTTTTTCCCTGGCGGTCATATAGAATTTGGGGAATCATCAACCCAGGCTTTACGGCGCGAGATTAAAGAAGAACTGGGTTTGGTTGTAGAAAATCTTACTTTTTTGGGTGGTTTAGAACATAAATTTATAGAGGATGGAATTGAACGCCAGGAAATTAATTTGTTTTATCAAACACAGCTTAAAGAAATTAAGAGCCAAAGTCAGGAAAGTCATCTTGAATTTTATTTTTTTACCGAAAACCAAATTAAAAAAGAAATTGTTTATCCGGAAGTTGCAAAGAATCATATTGACGATAATAAAATATTTTGGGAATCAGATATAAGTTAATTATACCCAAATTTTAATTACACCAGGAACGATTCGAGCGAATGGTGGAATATAATACTAGAAGCGGTATAATGAAGTTATGAAGGATTTGAAAAAAATATTAAAACTATTAGCCAACCGGCGACGTTTGGCTTTGCTTAAATATCTACGGCAGCATAACAAAGCCACCGTGGGTGAATTAGCAGACAGTATTAAGTTATCTTTTAAAGCCACTTCCAAACATCTGGCTATTTTAAAAAGTGCTGATATTATTGAATCTGAACAAAAAAGCAAATTGGTGTATTATTCTTTATCCGCGGAATTACCGCGGGTAGCGAAATCTGTTATCAATTATATCTGATCTTACCCTCATTCGCGCGAATGAGGGAATGAAATAATTTAAATATTAAAAAACTCCGCTGGGATTTTGGCCAGAGGAGTCAATGCTTTATTTATAATTTTATCATTAGTTTAATAAATTGCCACACACCAATAATGACTAGATACACTAGGACGCCTGTGCAGGCCCAGAAGCTTTTATCAATTACTTCTGACCAAGATACTTCTGCAGTGAACAGAATATCAAATAAGATGTTGCCTAGCCAAACTAACAGGCAGGCTAATAGAGCTGAAATAACATATTCTCGTACTCTCATTATTTTCCTTAGGTTGTTTTTGTTTTATAATTAATTTAGCTTAATCAGTTTAGCATTAAATATAATTTAAAGCAATATGAGACTTGGTAAAATTATCAAATTAATCTTAGCTATTGTTTTATGTCAATTAGCTGGCGTAATTGGTTCGGTTTTTACCACTCCTAATATCAGCACTTGGTATGCCGGATTAATTAAACCCAGTTTTAACCCGCCTAACTGGGTCTTTGGACCGGTTTGGACCTTATTATTTTTATTAATGGGTATTGCCCTATATCTGGTTATTACTCCAGTAGCAGAGAAAAGAATCAAACAGCAGGCCTTGGCTTGGTTTGGGGGGCAGCTAGTTTTAAACATTGGTTGGTCAATTTTATTTTTTGGCTTAAAATCACCCGGTTGGGCTTTGGTGGAAATAATTATTTTGTGGCTGGCAATTTTAATTACCATTATTAAATTTTACAAAGTTTCTCAAACCGCCAGTTGGCTGCTGTGGCCTTATCTTGCCTGGGTGAGTTTTGCCACCGCGCTTAATTTTACTATTTGGTTGATAAATTAAGATGAAAAGAATTTTTTACATCAGCGCTTTTGTTTTTTTGGGTTTACTGCTGCAATTTTTAGTTCACGCGCTAGTGGAGATTTGGTATATTAACCTGTTGCTTAAAGATTTTGCTTATTATGGTTTTGGTTGGCCTTGGGATACTTGGTATACTATTCACGATGTCGGTACCTGGGTATTGGTTGTTTTGGGTTTAGTTTTTGGTTATTCTCAAGGGAAACACTGGTGGCCCAAACTTTATAATGAGCAGGGCAAACTTAAAAAGCAAAGGTATGTTTGTTAAAATTTTTAAGAGCAAAAATTTAGCCAAGCTAGTTGGCGAAAATCCCTCGCTGGAAAACTTAATGCGTGATTTATCTTTAAAACCAGCCAATAGCCAAAAATCAGCACCAGCTAAAGTAGGAAAAACCACAGTAATGCCAAGATTAAATTATCAGCGGCCCAACCCCCAGAGACCAGAAACATACTGGTTTAAAGCTAAAAAAGTCGGTTATGGCTGGATACCGGCCAGTCGGGAAGGGTGGTTGGTTATGATTTTATATTTAGTGGTGATACTTTGGTTATTAAAGCCCATAATTTTTGGCGAGTTGGAGGAAAGTTTATTTGCCGCCTGGTTTGTGCTTAAATTTTTATTAGCTACTGCTATTTATAAAACCGGCGAGCGCCCGCGCTGGCAGTGGAAAATCGGAAAAAAATAAATTATGCAAGCAAAAAACATTATTGGTATTGATATTGGCGGGACTAAAATCCGCAGTTTATTATGGACCGGCACCAGTCTTAAATCAATCTTACAATTTAAAACTCCCGCGAGTCGTTTAAAATTTATTAAGCTAATTAAAAAAATTGTTAATTATTATTTAACTCGCTATCAAGTTTATAGTTTAGGAGTTGGGGTGCCAGGATCAATTGCCAGGCATTTAGTTCTTTTTTGTGCCAATATTGATTATTTAAAAAAATTTGATTTTAAAAAAAATATCCCTGAATTAAAAAAAATCAGATTAGATAATGATGCGCGCTGTTTTGCCCGAGCCGAATATTTAAAAGGCGCGGGTCAAGGAGTGGATGACGTTTTAGCTCTGACTATTGGTACCGGAATTGGTCGAGCTAGGGTAAGGGCAAATAAAATTATACAGTCAACAAGATTCAAACATTCCGAAGTTTGGGAAAAGGAATATCAAGAGGTAAGGGATAGTTTAGACACAAATCAATTGTTAGTATATTTAGCTAGTAAATTAGAGTTGCTAATTAAAGAATTTAGACCAGCCGTAGTGATTATTGGCGGGGGAGTGCTAAAAGCGCAGCGTGGCCGTTTTTTCTATAAGCTTAAGCGAAAATTATTAGCGCAGGGCGTCAGGGCTAAAATTAAAAAAGCAGCATTAAAAGATAATGCGGCAGCCCTGGGCGCGGCTTTATTATTTACTAAATAAAGTGGTATAATAACTCTATAATAATTAACTTAACAAATATGTATTATTTTATCGGTCTAATCATCCTTTTAATTATCATTTCTATTCGTCAGATTAATCAATATGAACGGGGCGTTAAATTTACTTTGGGAAAATTTACCGGCATTATGGAACCAGGCTGGCGTTTGCTAATACCAGTTTTTCAATCTTATGTCAAAGTAGATATGCGTGTTAAAGCAGTAGATGTGCCAGATCAGGAAGCTATTACTAAAGATAATATATCGGTTAGGGTTAATGCGGTGATTTATTATCGGGCTCAGTCGGCTGAAAAAGTAGTTTTGGAGGTAGAAGACTTTATGTATGCTATTTCGCAACTTGCTCAAACTACTATGCGCAATGTGGTGGGTGAGGTGGAATTAGATGAATTGCTATCTAACCGTGACAAAATTTCCGAACGTATTAGGGAAATCGTTGATAAATTAACTGATCCTTGGGGTATTAAAGTAAATTCAGTTGACTTAAAAGATATTACTTTACCAGAAGAAATGAAACGAGTAATTGGCAAACAAGCCGAGGCAGAGCGTGAAAAACGAGCTGTAATTATTAAAGCTGAGGGCGAAGTAATTGCTGCTGACAATATGGCTAAAGCAGCTCATATTTTAGCTTCATCTTCTGGTGCTTTGCACTTAAGAACCTTGCAATCTATTAATGATGTTAGTTCAGATCAATCCAATACTATTATTTTCGCTATTCCTTTAGAAGTTTTAAGGGCTTTTGAAAGGATGAATTCTAATAAAAACTAAGGAGGTGAAAATATGTCAAGTAAATTATGGGTTAGCTTAGTCTTAATAGTTCTTGGTTTAATTGGTATTTTTACTTTAGTTGATATTTGGCAACTAATAGCAGTAGTAGTATTGGGTGTGGGCCTGATTTTGTTAATTATGGCAACGGTCGGTGCTAAAAAACAGGCGCCGCCACCTATCTCTTCTCCACTAGTCTAGTTAATTAATTATTAAGAATCATTAATTTCCAAGTTTAACAACTCGGCAATTATTGAATCGGGTTAATTTGTATTAGTCATTATGGACATTAAAATTCAAAAAAGAATTTATCGCATTTGCGAAATGGTACCAGGGATTTTAGTTTGGTTAACTTTTGCTGCGGCAATTCTGGTTTCTTTAATTAAACCATTGTGGGCTATATATTTTATTATCATTTTTGATTTATATTGGTTATTCCGGGTAACTTATTTAATGATTCATGTATTAATGTCCTGGCATAAATATCGTGGTTCGTTAAAAATCAATTGGTTGGTTAAAGCCAAAAATCAGCAGTATTTTAATGATATTTATCATATAATTTTCTTACCGACTTACAAAGAACCGTTAAGCGTTTTAAAAACAACTTTTAAGGCGTTAACTCAAATTGATTACCCGCTGGACAAATTAATTGTAGTTTTGGCTGGCGAAAAACGCGACGAAGCTAATTTTTTAAATAACGCCCAAATAATCAAACAGCAATTTGCTGATAAATTTTTTAAATTTTTAATTACGGTTCATCCGGATAATATAGTCGGAGAAATAGCTGGTAAAGGTTCTAATATTAATTGGGCCGGCAAGCGAACCCAGGAATTAATCGATCAGCTTAAGCTACCTTATAAAAATATTGTGGTAACTACTTTGGATGTAGATAGCTGTGTGCACCCGATGTATTTTGCTCATTTAACTTACATCTTTTTAACTCATAAAAATCCTTGGCGTACCAGTTATCAGCCAGTGGCTTTATATAACAATAATATTTGGGAGTCGTATCCAATTACCAGGGTAGTAGCCAATTCTACCACTTTTTGGCTGTTATCAGACATGGCTAGACCAGAACGTTTATTTACTTTTTCATCGCATTCAATGTCCTGGCAAGCTTTAGTGGATGTAGGTTTTTGGCAAAATGATATTGTCACGGAAGATTCACGGATTTTTTGGCAGTGTTTTGTGCGCTATCATGGCGATTATTCAGTAACGCCTTTATATATTCCTGTATCTATGGATACGGTATATACTGGCAGTTTTTGGCAAACTATGATTAATCAATACAAACAACAACGGCGCTGGGCTTATGGCGCAGAAAATTTACCTTATTTAATTATTTATTCATTAAAACAAAAGACTATCCCTTTTATTAAAAAACTTAGGTATTTATGGAATATGCTGGAAGGTTATTATTCTTGGGCTACAGCCCCGATTATTATTTTCATCTTAGGCAGACTGCCATTGTATTTTTTAGATGAGGTTGAATCTGGTAGTATGATAGTTAATAACGCCCCGATTACTTTACAGTGGTTAATGGGGATAGCAATGTTTGGCTTAGTAGTTAGCGCGATTTTATCAACTATTTTATTACCGCCCCGACCAGCTAAAAAAGGTTATTATACTTATGTCATTATGATCTTGCAATGGATTTTGTTTCCTATAGCTATGATAATTTTTGGCGCTATTCCAGCTACTGATTCACAAACCAGGTTGCTACTGGGTAAATATCTAGGATTTTGGGTAACTACTAAAGAACGTGTCAGTTCATAATCAAAGTATCGCTGGTTAAGTCAATTGATTTTAAAATTCTTGTTGCCTCCTCGGGACTAGCTAGCCGCGGGGTTGAATAATTTTCAATAATCACCGGGAAAAGTTTAATCTGGCTGATTTTGACAAAATCATCCTTTTTAATAATATTAACTTTTAAAATTAAACCCTCTCTGGTTTTTTGGCTCCACATTTGATCAAAAATAAAATTACCTAGCGAATAAAAAATATATTTGCCTTGATATTGTTCTAAGATTTGAATCCAGTGGGGATGATGGCCAATAACTAAATCCGCACCATAATCTATAGCTGTGCGCGCAAATTTTATTTGGCTAGAGTTGGGTGGAGTAGTATATTCAGCGCCGGCATGCAGATTGACTATTATCAAATCTACCTGCGGTTTTAAATTATCAAGCGCCGCTTTTAATTTATCCTTATCTTCTATCCTGGCAACATATTCATTAATAGTTTTACCATTGTCATTAAGTGAGGCATAAGAGGCGCCTAAAAAACCAATTTTAATGCCTCGGATATCTATAATAGCCGGCCGCCAGGCTGCAGTTTGATTTGGCCCGGCGCCAAAAGCTTGTAAGCCGTTATCAGCTAAATACTTAATAGTGTTTTCTAAGCCAATTAAGCCCTGGTCTAGGGCGTGATTATTAGCCAGATTCAGTATTTTAAAATTATATTCTACTAACCCCTGAATATTTTCCAAAGGTGCATTAAAAACTAAACTACCAGTTTGTCCAAAATAACTTTTGCCGGAAAAAGGGGATTCTAAATTAGCTACATTAAAATCAGTTGATTTAAGCAATTCCGCCAAATTTTTAAAAGGCAGTAGAGGATCATTGGCTTTTTTAATTTGTGCCGCTACATTGCGCGATAGTGAGACATCGCCCACAGCTATAAAACTGGCTGACTGATAGTTTACGCTGGGGTCTAAAACTTCTGGCTTGATAAATATCTTTTCTTTAAACGATGTTTTGTTTATATTCTCCCAGAGCCAAAAAGTGGAGACTAGGGCTAAAAAAATGTAAATTACAATAAAATACTTTAGCCAACACAGCATGTTAAACTAATTTACTATTAATAAAATTCTGATGACCGCGGATAAAATCTTTAGCTGCCAATTCCTTGCCGCCAGCTAGTTGCAATTGACTGATTAATAAAGAAAAATTTTTAGCGTCAATATATAAATTATTATCAAAGCGCACTAAACCAGGTGTGATGCTGGGAAGATTAATAACTTTTATAGTAATCAATTTCAAGTTTTGTCCCTGCCAATTAGTAAATATCCCGGGCCAAGGCCAAAATGCCCGCCATTGGTTATAAATATTCAGAGCCTGGTTTTGCCAATTTATTCTGCCGTGCTCACGCGAGATTTTTTTAGTAAAAGTGGCTTGCTCATGATTTTGAGCTATTAATTCAAATTTTCTTGCTAAATATTCCGGTAAGGCCTTAACTAATAAATCAGCGCCTAAATTAGCTAATTTATGCTCTAAATCTGGGTATAGCTCGTCTGGTAGAATATCAACCTCGGTTTGGGTTAAAATTGGGCCATGATCTAATTCTTCATCTAATTTCATTATAGTTACTCCAGTTTTTTTAAAACCAGCCAGTAAAGCGTACTGGATAGGGGAAGGGCCTCTTAGTTTTGGTAAATAAGAAGGATGAATATTAATAATGCCATAAGGAAAAGAATTAATTAGTGTACTTGGAACAATTTTACCTAAAGCAGCTAAAATTCCTAATTGACATTTTAAACCGGCTATTTCTTTGATAAGTGATGGCTCTTTTAAGTTATCAATTTCCTTAATTGGCAAATTATTTTTCTGACTCCAATCAAATAGGATAGATTTTTTAATTTGTTGACTTCTACCCGTTGGTTTACCCTTGACCGTAACTATTAACTTGGGTAACATTCGGTAACTAATTAATTTTTCCAAGATTACTTTTGAAAAAATTGAGGTGCCAAAATAAACGTAATTAATTTCCGACATATTTTTCTAACAATTCTTTACCCGAAGTAATGGTTTTTGCTTTATCAATAAATAAAACCCCCTGCAAGTGATCGTATTCATGCTGATAAACCCTAGCCATTAATCCTTGGTAGGATTGTTTGATTAAAATACCCTGAGGCGTAAAATAAACAACAGTTACCCGTCGTGGGCGTTTGACTATCCCAAAAACACCCGGTACCGATAAACATCCTTCTTCCATTGATTCGCCGACCAGAGAAGATTTGCTTATCCGGGGATTTAAAAAAGCTTGCGGCCCATCAGCTGTGGTAATTACCATTAAATTCAAGTTATGACTAATTTGCGGTGCAGCCAAGCCAATTCCTTTAAATTCCTTCATCGCCTTAAACATTTCCGGTATTAATCGACTAATCTCTGGGCTCAAAGGAAATTTAATATCCTGGTTTTTGGCGCGCAATATTTTATTCGGCGCAATAACTAAAGAAAGCATATTTTTAGCTTAGGATAAATCTTGGTTGTCTGTCTATTATAATATCATCAGGTAATTTTGACCAGAGTGCCGCTGGATTGAAATCCGCGCGATATTTAATTAACAAATGATAAACGTATTTATTATTTTTTTGCCGGTATTTATCGGCATAAAAATCGCTCAGACTTAAAATATTTTTATTGGCTTGATTTAAAATCAGCTGTTTAATTTTTTTAATTTTTGTTTCCGCCTGAAGCAAAGAAGAATCTTTAACAGTTAATTTAAGTAATTCTACTACCGGCGGCCAAAAAAATTTTTGGCGCTGAGCTAATAAATAATTATAAAATTGGTCAAAATCTTTAACTAAGTATTTAAAGATAAATAACTCTGGCTGATGAGTCTGTAAATATAATTTAGCCGCAGAATTAGTAATTAAATACCTTAATTTCTGCCAGGTAAATTCTTCAGCCCTAAATTCAGGAACCATTAATTCATTATCTAGAGAAATAATACCTATTAATCCAAAATCGTTAAAATCCAGATACTTCCAAGCCAAAACGGTACCTAATAAAATATCAGCGCTTTTAATAACAGTATTAGTTAGTTTGTTTTGGGTATCATAATCTATACGGCAAATTTGGTAATTAGTAAATTTTTGACCTAGTATCTTCTCAATCTTTTCTATACCAATACCTAAAAAATTTATTTTGGTTCCCTGGCAAATAGAGCAGGGAAGCGTTAATGATTGTTTTGTGCCGCAATTATGGCAAAACAATTTTTGCCAATAATCATGCCAGGTTAAAACCTTGCCGCACCTAGCGCATTGCAAAGTATGTCCACAATCTTGGCAAACTGCAGCGGTATAGTAACCGCGCCGATTTAAATAAATAAAGATCTTTTTATGTTTGAGTAATTGCTCTTCGATTTTGATTAATAAGTCATCAGACAAAGGAAAATCTTGGGCGACTACTTGTGTTTTGCTTAAATCAATAACCTTTACTTTGGTAGCTGGCAAATAACCAGAAATTATTCTTTTAATATAAAGTCCTTTCTCGGCCTTAAACCAATCTTCGGTACGGGGCGCTGAGGTTAACAAAGCCAAAGGGCAATGATGAAGATCTTTTAACCATTCAGCTACGGTTATACTATCAAAACGAGGATTTTGATCGTATTGTTTATAATTCTCATTTTCCGCATCGTCAATTATAATCCCTCCCAAGTTATTAAAAGGTAAAAATAAACCTGAACGAGTGGCGATAATTACTGATTTTTGTCCTTGAGCAATACAGTTCCAAGCTGAACGCTTTTTGGTTATTTTTAAATCAGCATGCCAGATGATTTGGTTTTGTTTAACTGATTGTTCCCAAATTTTTAAGTATCGTTTTTCCGGTACTAAAATTAACAACTGCTGTTGGCGTTTAATAACTTTATCCAGCATCTGCAAAGCTGCATTTTGTTTAGTCTTTTGGTTGTTATAAATTATCAATAAGGGCAAGGGGTGCTTGCTGGAAGCGTGAGCAGAATTTATTATTCCAGCTAGTGGCTTTTTGTTTTGAGGCAAGACTGAAATAAATAAATTGATAGCGGTACTTAATGATACGGCATAATAACTAGCTATTTTTTGTGCTAAGGCAATTTGTTCTTGGCTTAAAATTTGACGGCTGACTACTTCGGAAATTTCTTTTAAATTACCTTGATAAGAACTATCTTTCTTTAAATCAATAATTACCCCCAACTTTTTACTATTACGAAATGGAACTTTTACTAAATCACCAATTGCCACCTTGACAGCTGGAGTTAACTGATAATCAAAAAAATCCATGGCTCTAGGTAAATGTCTTAAAATAACAATTCGCGCAAATTTTTTCTGCATATTTACCAACTAATATTGGCTAATAGGTGACTGATACCGCGAGTAAACTCTAAAGCGATGATTGAGCTTTGAATTTGCTGACTAGGGACTAAATTATAGATAAAAGCCGTCGGGGCTATTAATGATTCTTGGTTTTTAACTCTTAGCTTCATATCAATATTGTTTAAATCATCATATTCACCTTGCTTGATATGTTTAGAAAAAATATTATTCAGAATTTTTTGATCATTATTAATATCATAATTTTTTCCTCTAGCCAATACACCCGAGGCTAAAATAGCAATTCTGACTCGCGAACTGCTAAAATAATCGGCTAACAGCCTGCTTAAACTAATTAAATCTGAAGCCGATGGAAATTGGGGAATAATTAAACTAGATAACTTTTGGTTAACATCTAGGTTTATTAAAGGAATGGCCTGCTCTAAAGGCAACGTCTTGGGAGTAGATAAGGGAATATTAAAATATGGATCAATAGATTCTTTTAAACTATGAGTAAAGCCAACTGCTCCCTTAATTTCATAATGTGTTAGTAAATCGCCAAATTCTTCAGTTCGAGTAATGAATTCTTTGTCTTGATATAAACAATAATAATCGACCGACTCGATTAAAGACGAAATATTAAAAACAACCTCAGCTTTGGTTGATTTTAAAATGTGCCCCAATTTATTATAACCGGCTATAGTTTTATTTAAATCTTGCTTAATTTTCAAACTAATCCCCGGTAGTAAAAAGGGTGAATTTGGGACCAGCGCCGCAAATACTACTGGCATATAATTAAAATGGTTCTAAAACTGGCTCGCCTAATTCATGCAATTCTAAAGAAACGACGTTAGTAACAATGACATTATCCCAACTATAACCTAATCTTTCAAAAGCTAAAGTAGAAAATATCGGCCGTTTATGTTTATCAGATATTACATAAACCGCGGGGTCGTCCGTGGTTCGTACTAAATCTCCCTCTTTAAATAAAATTGGTTCGCCAGTGGCGAAAATGTTTAATTCCTCGGGGGTCATTTTTTTGGAAACTCGTAAATTGCCAAAATTAGACTTTAAAATTTCTCGCGAAAAAATCGGGTGCTTGACACCATCTTGCACAAAATAGATTCCACCGTTGGCTTTATTCTGAATCAAAGTACCTAAAGGATAACTAGAAGCAATAGTAATTGGTTTACCCTCGACATATTGAGCTAAATCATCAAAGCTAACATTAATAATTTCTTCTGGATTAATTCCTATTTTCCTTAAAGACTCGCGGGAATCAAATCCTCTTAAAGTATCATTGGGTAGTAATAAATAAACAGTACCCCGGGGCGACCGTAAAAATGAATAAGCTGAAAATTTAATATCATTGCCAGCCGGATATTTTTTAAGTTCAGTATCGCTAACAGTTAATACGCGATCAAAATTAGGATAATAAGATAAATAAACTGCACGTGAAGCAAATTTTCTACGTAAATTATTTTGAATTAACCACACTTCTTTTTTCCCTTCAATATTTAATAAACTACCATCAGGATAGCTGCGAGAAAAATATCTATTCCAAACATTCCAAAGAAGTTCGTTGCCTTTAAGATGGGGTGTATAAGTATAAAGAATAGCGGTAGCCTGGTTTGCTGGGGTAATTGGGATACTATTCACTAATATAGTAACACCAGGACCAAAACCAGTAAAAGTTTTACCGGTTTTTTTAATTTCATCCACATATTTGGTTCTAATAATTTTTGCTGCCCAAATTACTTGGTTAAAAAATCCCTTGAACTTTAATAACAATGGATCGTTCATACTACAATTATCACAAATCCCAAAACCAGTTGCCCAATCATAATGTTTATCCGACCGACTTATACTCTCAATTAAACTCTGTTCTTTTTGTAAAAGTGCTAATAAATATTTAGGATTAATTTGATAATCTTGCGCTGCTCGATAAATAATATCAGCCGCCAACATCGAAGTGATAGGGTCCTTATAAACAGTTAAGGTGCTACCTTTGTCTGTTAAAAATTTTTGTATTTGTCCTAAATTTAAAGAATTATAATCAAATAAATCTTGATCAGAAATAATATAATGAGGATTAAAATTAACTTGTGCCCAAATAGTCGACAGTGGGCTTAATACCGTAATAATAACTACAAATAAATATACGATTTTAATTTTAATCATATATTTAAGCATACACTATTTAAATATGGAAATCAATATATAACAATATCTTTCATTGTCAACCTAGTAATTGTAAGGAAAAAATGATATAATTTAAACAATGAGATTATTTTTTGGTTGCTATGCGCCACCGGCTGCAGTTAGAGTGGCGCGGGGTTTGAACCCTTGGCTTAAATCACTACCGGCTAAACTAGTAGAATCGCATAATTTGCATTTTACTTTAGTATTTTTAGGCGAAGTTTCTTCTGATAAACTTAGTCAGTTATCGGAAATAGGGGAGAGGGCGGTTAAAAAAGTTTCACCCTTGCAGCTTTCTTTAACTAAATTAGAATTAATTCCTACAGCAAAAAATTCGCGCGTGCTAGCTATTCACACGGTAATTGATAACAATTTTAAAAAACTACAAAGAATTTTGATGTCAGAGATAAAAAAATTGGGAATTAATGAAATAACAGGCAAGCCGCATTTTACTTTGGCCCGTTTAAAAGACAAAATATCCCTTCCGTTCACTACTTTTAAAGCACTGCATTTTAAATTATATGAAATCAACCTAATTCAGAGCACCTTAAGCTCTACTGGACCAGTTTATCAAACCCTTAAAACCTTTAAAATCGGTTTTAACGAAGTTTTGGACCAATATAGGCCAAATGTATCTATCTGTTTAATCAATAGTAAAAATCAGGTATTCTTAGTTAAGAACGCGGTTTTTCCAGGCGAGCATTGGCAGCTACCCCAAGGAGGTATTGAACCGGGCGAGATAATCATCCAGGCAGCCAAAAGAGAATTGGCTGAAGAAACTGGAATTACTAATGTGGTTATGATTTCAAGCGGGCATATTAAACATCGTTATAAATTTCCACAAACTGGCTCAGTTTCTCAATATACCAACTCTTATATTGGGCAAGAACAGACAGTGATTTTTCTACGTTTTACTGGACAGGATCAAGAGATTAAATTAAATCAAAGAGAAGTGGTAGAATATCAATGGGTAGTTATTAATCAAGTGGTTAATAAAGTTGCTTCCGTTCGTCAGGGCTTTACCCAAAAAGTAATTAAAGAACTTAAACAATTAATAAATTATGATTAGGGTCAGATTTGCACCATCACCAACAGGAGAGCTTCATATTGGCGGAGCCAGAACCGCCCTATATAATTATTTATTTGCCAAACAAAAACAGGGTAAATTTATCTTGCGCTTAGAAGATACTGATAAAGAGCGTTATGTTAAGGGCAGTGAAAAGCGTTTGTTAGAAGATTTAAATTGGCTGGGAATTAACTGGGATGAGGGCCCGGATCAAGGCGGAAAATTTAAACCCTATATCCAATCACAGCGTCTGGATATTTATAAAAAATATGTTGGGCAATTACTGACTAGTCAACAGGCTTATTATTGTTTTTGTTCATCCGCCAGATTAGAAGAGTTGCGCCAACAACAGCAGTTGGCAAAAATGCCAAGCAAATATGACCGTTACTGTCTCACCAAATCGGAAATGGAAATAAAACAGCTGTTGAATAAAAAAACACCTTATGTAATTCGTTTAAAAATACCAGAAGGTCAAACTACTTTTACTGATTTAATCCATAGCCAGATAACTGTTGATAATAATAATATTGATGACCAAATTTTAATTAAATCAGACGGTTTTCCCACTTATCACTTAGCCAATGTGGTTGATGATCACCTAATGGAAATTAGCCATGTGATTAGGGGAGAGGAATGGCTGCCCTCAACACCTAAACACATAATTCTTTATCAAACTTTTGGTTGGGCAGAACCAGTCTGGATTCATTTACCTAATGTGTTAAATAAAAATCGTGCCAAATTATCTAAACGCAAAGATGGTGAAGTAGTTTGGTTATCTACTTATATAAAAAGAGGGTATTTACCACGGGCTTTAATCAACTTTTTGGCTTTATTAGGCTGGCATCCGCAAGATAACCAAGAGCTTTTTGACTTTGAACAATTAATTGATAAATTTAATTTAGAACGCGTGCAAAAAGCTGGCGCTATTTTTGATTTAGATAAATTGAATTGGTTTAATGCAAAATATATTAGATTATTGCCAACTGACCAATTAGATAAACTACTGGCTGATTTTTATCCTAAAACTAAATATATCACAGGGGAATTAACTAAATTATTGCAGTCACGCCTAACTACTTTAGCCGAAGCTCCTTTATTGGGAGATTTTTATTTCTCAGATAAACTCTCGTTTGCGGCTACCTTATTAATACCGCCGGGATCAAATCCCCAAGCTGCTGTTGCTGGATTAAGGCAGGGAATAGAGGTTTTAACTAAAGTTACTGATTGGAATTTAAATAATATGAAATCCAATTTACTTAATCTAATTGAGGAAAAAAGACTTAATAAAAAAGATTTATTATGGCCCATTCGAGTGGCTTTAACAGGCAAAGAACAATCACCCGATGTTTATGAGGTTTTGGTTGCTTTGGGTAAAAAACGAAGTTTAACTAGAATTAAACAAGCTTTGGAACTTTTAACTACTAAATTATGAAAAAGTTTTTCTTAGTAATTTGTTTGAGTATTCTGGTCGCGCCGATTAGTTTTTCTCACGCTGCTTCTACTATTGAAGAGTTAAACAATAAAATACAATCTCAACGCAAACAATTGGGAGATATTCAAAAAAAGATAAATGATTATCAAACAGTTATTGCCACTAAACAACTTGAGGTAAACAGCTTAAAAAAACAATTAGCTGTTTTGGATGACAAAATTGAGCAAGCCAAATTGGATTTACAAGCTAATCAACTCGATTTAGATACAGTCAATTTGGAAATTCGAATTATTAGTCTGGAAATAGAAGCTAAAGATGCCAATATTGAACAGGCAAAAAGTAAAATCGCTGAAATTTTAAGACAAATTTATTTTACTGATCAGCGTTCTTTAATAGAAGTACTAATTTTAAATGAACACCTAAGTAGTTTTTTTGACCAGTTAAATTACTTAGCCGAGTTACAAAAAACCCTACAAACTAATATTAATGAGCTACAAACCTTAAAAACTGAATTAGAACACCAGCAGAAAAAATTGTCTAACAAAAAAATAGATTTACTGGATCTACAAAAATCAATCGAAACTTCTACTTCGCTTTTAGAAGCAACTAAGGAATCTAAACAGCTGCTAGTTCAACAAACCAGGGAATCAGAATCCCGCTATCAATCTTTATTAGCGCAAGCCGCTGCTGAACAAGAACAAACCGACAGTGATATTAAAGCTCTAGAGGCGGCGTTAAGGCAAAAATTATCACAAAAACCCAAAGCATATGAACAATTAAATGATACTAATTTTATTTGGCCAGTAAATCCTTTGGCTGGTATTACCGCTTATTTTCATGATCCCACTTATCCTTTCCGCCGATATTTTGAGCATCCAGCTATTGATATCAGAGCTGGGCAGGGGACGGTTATTAAAGCTGCGACCTCTGGTATTGTCGGTAGAGCTAAAGATGCTGGCTTTGGTTATAGTTATATCTTATTAATTCATGCTCAAGGATTTTCTACAGTTTATGGACATGTTAGCCGGATTGATGTAAGTGAGGGTAACTTTGTAACCAAAGGACAAGTGATTGGAGCGGTAGGTGGTACCCCAGGCACAGCGGGCGCTGGTAAATTAACCACTGGACCACATTTACATTTTGAAATCCGCTATAATGGATTGCCTGTTGACCCCTTAAATTATTTGCCCTAAGCTTAAATAAAAAAATTAATACCTTACTTTTTAACATTCAAATTAAAGGGAATTATAATGAAAGATATTAAGCGATGTTGCTTTACAAAAATAAATGGTTTTGGTAATAATCATCGTAAAATAGGGAAGCCTAAAAAACCTCCAAAAAAAAGAAAATTAAAGCCAAACAAAAAAACAGTATTAAAACCAGCAATAGAAGATTGTTTATTAATATCTTCTTAAAGCCAAAAACCCCTCAAGATAGTTTAGAGGGGTTTTAGTTTAAAATAGGGAAGAGAGTTAGATACTTTATTTTATCATAGATTAAGCGTCGCAAAATAAATGTTTTACGCTGCTTAATGACTATACAGATCAATAAAGGGTTTAAAATTCTTCAACCTATTAAGAAAAGATCCATAGGTTAAGGTAGATATTTTATTATTTAGATTAATTCTCTTTTTTGAATCAAGGAATTTACTAATCTCCCTCTCGCTAATATTCGTATTTGCCACGACTAGGAAAAGTAAATATGGAAATTCTTTATATGCTCGATACTTAGATGATAAATTATTCGAAAATCGTTGAGGTGTATTAGCTGGATAAAAAACATCAACAGCAAATTTTCCGCTATTATAATAGACGAGGAAATCAACATTCCATGACTGGTGATTGACCACAACCCTCGCTTGACTATGGACATAGGGTTCATGAAATATTTTTACAAGTGTATCATATAATTTCTCCTCGCTGTAAAATCCTCTCTTACAGATGTCTTTGGAAATCTTACTGCGTACTTCTCCTTTACTATAATTCACTACATCATTTCCTCTGTAAAGTTTTTACATTTGGAAGGTACGGACTTAGTCTCATATCTTCATCTAATGGCCAACGACAATTATCCTCAAAAAACTTTTTAAAGCCACAGATTATATTATCAAGAGTCCAAGAGATATTGTATTTCTGAACACCTTCAGGAGCTATTAGCAATCCTTTTTCTTGTTTAAAGAATTTTGGTGACATAAGTGTCGTAAAATGTTTAACTCAAATATTACTCTTATTTTAATTTATAAAATAATTTATTACCAAATCTCACATCAACATAATCAAGTTTTGGCTGGTCATCTTTAATTTTCCCTACTAATAATGTTTTTAAATTAGTAACTTGTTCTCGGGTCGTAGTTTGGGTTGATACTAAAACTCGCCAATTTTCTTTGGTTAAAATATACAAAGTTGGCAAGTCATCATTTTTAATTAAAATTCTATCAATCGCCACCGGCAAAACATTGGCCTGCCACTCTGCGATTAAATCAGTAATAAAATTCAAAAGCCGCCCATCTACCGCTTGATCATTTGGTAAAACTGCTGATAAATCTGGATTTTCTATCAATACCAAGGATGATTCTAATTCTTCTTCTTTAATTTGAGCTATTACCACTCCCCTTTTATCCAGGGTATAATATTGGTCAGTTGCCTTTAAAATAGCCGCGATTAAATCTTGTTGTAAAATTACCCTTAAAACATTGGGCCAGTGGCGCCGGAAAGTAATATCCTCTAAATAAAATGATTTAGCTAAACTTTGTTTAGCAGCCGCGGGGCTAAAAATTAGTAGATTATCCTGGGGCAGCACATAAAATTTGCTGGAATGAATATAATCAGTCAGCGCTTGTTTTATTTGCTGATAAGCTAAATCTGATGAGGCGTTGCTAATAATAATATTTTTAATCCTAAACAATGGCGAGTAAATTAAAGCTAAAATCACCAGCAAAATGCCAGCCAGCAGCAATTTAAATCTTGACCGCTGCCACCAAGTTTTGGGTTTAAAATTATATTGTTGAGCTAGTTGGGTAGAGGTTTGGGGTAAGCGAAAAGAAGCTTTAGTAAATTGCTTACTCAATATTTTTCTAGGACGCCGCGCCATAATTTTATTTATACCATTTTTTCTTGGGTTGATATTTAGTGTTGAGTTGTCTTTTTTCTTGATACCTTTGTCTAGCTAAACTAATTAAAATATCTAATAGTTTAGGATAAGGAATTCCTGAAGCTTGCCATAATTTTGGATACATACTAATAGAAGTAAAACCCGGAATAGTATTCACCTCATTAACATAAACTCGCCAAGGATTTTTTTGTACCAAAAAGTCAACTCGCGCCATGCCAGCTAAATCTAAAACTTTAAATGCTTTTACAGCTAGTTCGCGTACCCGATTCATTACCGTTTTAGGTAAGGGCGCAGGAATTACAGCTTGCGATTTACCATCTACGTATTTGGCATTATAATCATAAAATTCTCCCGACGGCACTATTTGCCCCGCTATAGAAGCGTGCGGATTATCATTACCTAAAACCGCACATTCAATTTCCAGCGCTTTTTCTATGCTTTTTTCTACAATTACTCGCCTATCGTATTTTAAAGCTAAATTAATCCCCTTTTTAAGCTGTTTTATATTATGTGCCTTGCTAATACCCACTGATGAACCTAAGTTGGCTGGCTTGATAAAAACAGGATAACCTAAAGTCTTTTGGCAATCTCTAATAACTTTAGGTTGACCGCGGAGCCAATCTTTAGTTTCAAAATATACACAACTGGGTGTGGGTAATTTATTAGCGTTAAAAATCATTTTTTGCA
>CAZGYI010000007.1:0-21133 GCA_964530635.1 uncultured Gammaproteobacteria bacterium
ATGCCAAATTTCGCTATTAAATGCTATTTAAAAGGGCGAGATTCAAGTAAGCTATTAACATACCATATATCCTTCTATTAACCCCTCTCTCTTATTAAAAATCAAAATCGGGGAAAAATGTCCGATCGGACAAAAATCCCTGATTCTATTTCTATCTTATATTATCCTTATTAACTACCGATTAACAACTATAGAAAATTAATTATTATCTTGCACTAAACCTAATTTTTTAATCAGTCCCTCCCCCACTTGCCAAACATTACCCGCGCCCATAGTAATTATTAAATCACTACGAGCTAAAGACTTGGCTAAATATTCTGTAGCCTCGGAAATTTTTGGCTGATACACTACTTGGGGATGATATTTTTGTATTTCCTCCACTAATTGTTCTGAGGTTATTTCTCCTTTAACTTCTCTAGCTGAAGCGTAAATATCCAGAACTATTACTTCATCAGCATTGGTAAAACTTTGAGCAAAATCAGCCAACAATGCTTTGGTTCGGGAAAAAGTATGCGGATGAAACACTACCCGAATATTTTTATAAGGAAAAAAATCGCGTGCCGCTTTTAAAGTAGTTAAAACTTCCTTGGGATGATGCGCATAATCATCAATAATAATTGCCTGATTAGTTAATCTGCCTTTATATTCAAATCTGCGGCTAGTGCCGGAAAATTCTGCCAAAGCTTTACGAATTACCTCTAAATCAACGCCTAAACGCCTGGCGCAAGCAATTACTGCTAAAGCGTTAGCCACATTATGACTGCCTACTAACTTTAACCAAAAATCTCCTACAAATTCCCCTCCGCTGTTAGCTGAAAAATACCAACTACCCTGATCCAACCACATTCTTTCTAGTTGCCAAAAACCAGCAGTAAGACCATAACTTGAGACTTGTTCCGACCTAAGCCCGGCTTGTTCCACTGCCTGCCGCACTAAATCGTCATCATAATTAGCCACCACAAAACCTTCGGCTGGAATCTTTTTTAAAAATTGAACAAATGCCTTAAAATAATCCGCTGGTGTTTTAAAAAAATCCGGATGATCCCAATCAATACTAGTTAACACCACGGCTTGGGGAAAAAAGTTAGCAAATTTATTTTGATATTCATCTGCTTCAAACACTAATAACTCACCCGAACCTAACAAAGCATTCCCTTGCCATTGTGGTACCCGAGAGCCAACTACCGCTGTGGGTGACAACCTGGCTTCTTTTAAAACAAAAGCCAACATCGCCGCCACTGTGGTTTTACCGTGACTACCAGCCACGGCAATGGCTTTATTCGTTTTAGTTAACTCACCCAAAGCTTCGGCATAAGTTAATAAGGGTAATTTCTGCTCTTTGGCTTGTTTAATTTCTGGATTATTATCCGTATAAGCCGAGGAATAAATCACTAAATCAACGCTTTTGGGTATATTTTCAGTTTTAAAGCCTTCGTGATAACTAATGCCTGCTTTTTTTAAAACTTCATCAGTAAAAAATTTTTCTTCTGTGTCAGAGCCAGAAATATTCTTGCCTTGTTGTGCCAAAACTTGAGCTAAGGCAGTCATACCAACGCCCTTGATACCAATTAAGTATATTTTTTGTGCCTGTGCCAAATTCATATTTTTTTTACCACCTGTCTAATAATTTCTGCTAACTTATCAGAAGCATTAGCAGGAAATAAAGCTTTAAGGTTTGTTCCTAATTTAATAAATGATTCTGGATAATCCTTTAGCTCACCCAGTATATTTAGTAATTTGGTTTCAGTCAATTGCGATTGGGGAACCATTAAAGCAGCTTGATGTTGTTGTAAATATTGAGCATTTTGTTCTTGATGAGTAGCTGGTAGGGGCACAATAATTGTTGGCTTAGCAAAATGAGCCAGTTCAGCTATTACTCCCATACCAGCCCTACTTAAAACCAAATCTGCTACTGCTAAATACTCGACAATTTCATCAGTTACTAAATCAGCTACTTGATAACCTGAATCAGTTTTAAAATTAATTCCCTTAGCTAAACCTGTGATCTGAATTATCTGACAAACTTTTCTCAAATTATTAAGATGGTTATAAATGAATTGATTAAAAAATTCAGCTCCGGTGCCGCCGCCAATCACCAATAACACTGGTTGCTTTTTAGTAAAACCCAAACTCTTAAGTACCCGCTCTTGATTTACTGGTTGGTAAAAAATCTCACGCAAGGGCGTGCCAATGACTTTAACTTTATCAGGAAAAAAATTATAGGGAACTGTAGGCCAACTGCTGGTAATTTGGGTAGCGCACCAGCCCAATAAACGATTAGCCAAACCGATTTGCACATCTTGCTGGTGAATAATTAAGGGAATACCCCAAAGCCAAGCTGCCCAGCCAACTGGCACACCTACAAAACCACCAGCCACTACTACTACTTGCGGCTGTAATTTATATAATAAATATAAAGTTTTAATAAAACCAACTAAAATTTTTAGTAAATCAAAAATATTTTTAAAACTAAAATACCTACGCCATTTGCCCGCAGGAATGGGTATAAATTTAATTTGCTCTTGTTCTACCAGCCATCGTTCCGGACCAGTTTTGGTGCCTAACCAAAAAAATTCAACTGACTGATTTTTTCTTAATGTTTGAGCTAGGGCTAATAGTGGAGTAACTGAACCAAGAGTACCGCCGCCGCTTAAAATTATTTTCATCTTCTAGTCTCCGCTAATCGAGCTTGGCTCGAGATATTAACAATTATACCTAAACCCGCCAAAGCAGTGGCTAAAGCCGAACCGCCGTGTGAAATGAAAGGCAAAGGAATGCCAGTTAAAGGCAATAAATTAAGCATAGCAGCTATGTTAACTAAAATTTGAATTCCCAGCCAAACCATAATGCCAGAAGCTAATAATCTACCTAAATTATCTGGTGCTTGTTTGGCAATTCTAAAGCCACGCAAAATTAAGGAAACTAATAAAACAATTAATATGGTAGTTAATAAAAAACCCAACTCTTCGGCCACTACTGCAAAAATTGAATCTCCGGTAACCTCTGGCAAATACTGATATTTTTGTCGCGAATGCCCCAAACCCAATCCCCAAAAACCGCCTGAACCAACTGCCAATAACGCTTGATTAATATGATAACCAATACCTTGTGGCTCCAGTTCAGGATTTAAAAATACGGTCAGACGACTAAGCCGATAAGATGCTATTTTAATTAAAAGATACAACAAACCACTGCCGCCCAACAGTAAAATAGTAATATTAAAAATCCGCGCGCCAGCCAAAAAATAAAGTACTAAAGCGCTTAAAATAATCACCACCATAGTACCCATATCTGGTTGCTTAATTAATAACGCTGAAATAATCCCAACTAAAACAACAAAAGGCAGTGTTCCTCTTTTCCAGGTTCTTATTTCTTCAAGACCTTTTTTATCAAACCAATAAGCTAGATACATAATCAGTACTAATTTAGCAATTTCTGAGGGTTGAAAACTAAAAAAGCCAATATCTAACCATCGACTAGCCCCTCCAAATTCTGAGCCTACTCCAGGAACCAATACAGCAATTAAAGCTACTACGATAGCTGCTAAAACCGGCATAACATATTTAACTACCTGATGGTAATCAATTTTAGAAAGTATAATAAAAAAACATATTCCCGGCAGTAAACCAAATAACAATTGGTGTTTAATATAATAATAACTAGATCCAAACTTTTGAAAAGAAACTACTGATGACGCCGACGACAACAACAGTAAACCAATACCCACAATCATAAACACTAGAATTATAAAAACATAATCCACTAATGAATTTTGCTTAAACTTCATCATAATCTTATTTCAATGATTTAACTGCTTTAATAAATTGTTCGCCACGATCCCATTCATTAACAAATAATCCAAAACTGGCAGCGGCAGGTGAAAGTAATACCACCTGACTCGATTTAGCATAATTCTTAGCCAAATCCACCGCTTCCCTCATAGAACTGGCGCGTTGATAAAAATAATTCCTACCCAATTGAGCTACCAACTTATCCGTAGCGCTACCTGGCAACAAAATTAACTGTTTAACTTTCTTTTTAATTAAATTAGCTAATTTAGTATAAACCACATTTTTATCCATACCGCCAGCAATTAAAACTAGTCGCTGTCGAGAAAAAGTTTTAATCCCCGCTATAGTAGCATCAGGATTAGTAGCAGTAGTATCGTTATAATAAGCAACTTTATGTTTAATAGCTATCAATTCTAAACGAGAATGTAAACCTTTAAAAGTTTTGAGTCCTTGCCTAACTTTAACTAAAGGCACGCCACAAGCCAAGGCTGTAGCGGTAGCTGCTAAAATATTATCTAAGTTATGCTTGCCCAAAAGTTTAATTTGGGAAATTGGCAATACATCCAGTTTTTTATTTTCCTCACGATAATAAATATTACCTTTAAAAATATATGCCCCGCGGGTCACTGGCTGCTTGCTACTAAACCAATAAATCTGACTTTTGGCTTGACTGGCCATTTTTTTAGTCCAAGGATTATCATAATTTAGAATAACTTTATCAGATTTTTTCTGCCAAAGAAAAATATTAGCTTTAGCTTGAGCATAATCCTTTAGCCCGACATAACGATTTAAATGATCAGGCAAAATGTTGGTAACTACAGAAACTTGTGGACTTAACCGCCAGCGCCCCAAACCTTCTAACTGCCATGATGATAATTCTAATATCACCGGGGTATTAGTCTTAATTTTTGGCAAAACATCAAGCATTATCTGATCACGAATATTACCCGCCACCACAGCTTGAAAATTATACTTTTTAAAAATATTCCCCAGAATACTAGTGGTAGTAGATTTTCCTTTACTACCAGTAATAGCAACTATGGGTGCTGGACAAAATTTAAAAAAAAGACTAGCTTCATTTTCAATTGGTATACCTTTCGCTTCTGCTGTTTGGATAATTTTAGAATTATTAGGCACTGCGGGATTCTGAACTACTAAATCTTGATGTTTTAAGATAGTCAAAGGATGCCGACCAAAGTGATAAATTGCAGATAAACCGCTTAAAGCTCGTAAACTTTTAACTAGCTGTTGTTTGTTTTTTAAATCACTAACTGTAACTTTTGCTTTTTGTTTAACCAACCACTTAACTGTACTTACTCCCCCGCCTTGCAAACCCAAACCAACCAATAATACTTTTTTATTTTGCAAATTCATAAAATCAAGCAACTCTATCTACTAAAAACAAAATAACTCCGATTACTCCCATAACGCCAGCGATTACCCAAAAACGCATTACTATCTTGGGTTCAGGCCAGCCAATTGCTTCTAAATGATGATGCAATGGAGTAGAAAGGAATATTTTTTTTCCTATGGTTTTTTTAGCTACCACCTGAACAATTACCGAAAGTGATTCAATAACAAATAAAAAACCAATTATTGGCAATAACCAAACAGCATTAGTTAACATAGCTACTATACCCAGAGTTACGCCCAGCGACATAGCTCCAGTGTCGCCCATAAAAAATCTAGCTGGATTAATATTAAACCATAAAAATGCAAGTAAACTTCCGACAATTACCCCACAAAAAGCAGCTAAATCCACTTTTCCTTCAATAAAAGCGATAACGCCATAAGCAGAAAAAGCAGCCAACAAAGTACCTCCAGCTAAACCATCTAAGCCATCTATTTCATTAACTGAAAATGAAGTAGCCACAATAATAAAAATAAATAAAGGTATATACCACCAACCAATATCAACATTTCCCAAGATTGGTAAATAAAGACTGGTCCAATCTAACTTGTAATAAAACCACCACGCTCCTACTACAGCAATAACGCTATAAATTAATAACTTGTAACGCATCTTTAAACCACCTCCATACATACCTATTCCCTTAATGTTAAACCAATCGTCTACTAAACCGATAATAGCTGAAGCCATCAACGCGCCTAAAGGCAACAATGTTTCGTTTCGACTAAGAAAATTCATTAAGGGTGGTAAAATCTCCAAATAATCCAAATAGAAAAAACCTATAGCTAGAATCAAGGTAGTCAGCCAAATTAATATTCCGCCCATAGTAGGTGTGCCAGTTTTAGCTTGGTGCAATCGTGACATAATTGGCGCCCGGCTTTCATCGCGAATAACCTTACCTAACTTATATTTATACAAAAAATACGTCAATAATGGGGTACTCAATAAAGCAATCACAAAAGAAACGGTTGTTAATATTAATATCTTTACCACGGATATAATATCCATAAACTAAAAATTTTTTAACTATTAAACACAATCAACAATAATTCTAACCAACAAAAAGCTAAACCAATGATTACTGTCTGCCAAAGCAGCAAAGAGCGTAAGATTAAGCTTGCTTTACCAACCAGATAACTAATAAAAATATTAAAAATAATAAATAACAAATAAACAAGTGCTGGTAAAAAAATAAAATATTGCGGCGCCAACCAATTGCTACCTACATAGATTGAATAACGAATTGTTAAAAAATCATTATCAAAACTTAACTGCCAATAAGGCAGCAACCACACCAATAAATTAATAAATAGCGATAAACACAACGGCAATAAAACCTTGGGCGAGCGCCAATAGACGCGCCAAGCAAAACTTTTAGCAGCACTTAAGTGAATGGCCATAGCTATCATTGATTTTAATCTTAATTAGTAACTTTTGGCAACTATTTTAGTTTTTTATAATACTAATCTAAATTTAGCACAATTAACGCCTTACCCCACAAAACTAAAAGTCAAATAAATGATTTTATTTGAGAATTAACCGATTTAATGGTATAATTTACTTAAATAGTTTAAACTAAAGGGTGGTAAGATAGAAAATAACTATGCTTAATCAAGATAAAATTATCAAAGCGTTAGAAGCTAGCTATATTCTTACAGAAGAACAGTATAAACGCATACAAACAGAGGCAAAAAATAAAAAGGTTTCGTTGGAGGATTATCTACTCGCTAACAATATTATTAGTGAAAATAAATTGTATGAACTGGTAGCTGGTCAAATAAAAATTCCTTTTGTCGATCTTAAAAATACCGTCATCAGAAAAGATATTCTTTTAGCAATTCCTGAACCTATAGCTCAAACCCATGGCATCGTTGCCTTTGATAGAACCAAAGAAACCATTAAAATCGCTACACTAGACCCTGACGATCTACAAACTTTTGAATTCATTGAAAAAAAATTTAATACCAAACTAGAAATACACCTTACTACCCCCGCCTCAATCAAAGAAATTATCAAACAATATCATAAAAGCTTAAGAGCTGAATTTGAAGCACTAACTCATGAAGAAATCTCGAGCGAAGAAACTAGTGGCGAAAAATTGGAACGGTTGGCAGAGGATATACCAGTGGTCCGTATGGTTGATACTTTATTAGAATATGCGATTTTTGAACGTGCTTCTGATATTCATATTGAACCAGGCGAAATAGATGTTATTGTACGCTACCGTATTGACGGCGTTTTGCATGATGTAATGACTTTGCCTAAAAATGTCCAGGCTGGTTTGACTGCTAGAATAAAAATTTTGTCCAACTTAAAATTAGATGAGCACCGTCTACCGCAAGATGGCCGTTTTAAAATAAAAACCAATGAATATGAAGTTTCTTTCCGCGTATCAATAATTCCTGTGTTCACTGGAGAAAAAATTGTTATGCGCCTACTTCATGAATCCACCCAAGTACTAACTTTAGAACAATTAGGATTGCAAAATTATCCTTTGGAGGTGTTAAAACGCAATATTGAAAAACCTCATGGCATGATTCTTGTTACTGGCCCTACTGGTTCTGGTAAAACCACGACTTTATATTCAATAATGCATATCTTAAATAAACCAGAGGTAAATATTTCAACCATTGAAGACCCAATTGAGTATCGTATGCCCAGAATTAACCAGAGTCAGGTAAATCCCCGCATTGGTTTCACTTTTGCTAATGGCTTACGGTCATTGCTAAGACAAGATCCAAATATCATTATGGTGGGCGAAATACGTGATAACGAAACTGCTGAAATTGCTATTCATTCAGCAATGACTGGACATCTAGTTCTTTCTACGCTACATACTAATGACGCTATCGGTACTTTATCCAGGCTTGCTCAAATGGGCGTTCCCTCTTTTTTAATTTCCTCAACAGTTAATATAGTCGTTGGTCAACGTTTGGTGCGTAAGCTCTGTCCTAATTGCATGAGCTCTTATAATCTATCTAAAATTAATATTGAGGAATTGAGTAAAAAAATCAACATCAATAAATTATTACAAACTTTATCGAAATTAAAGATTATTAAAAGCGCAGATGGTATTGATAAGATAACTTTTTATAAGGCAGTTGGCTGTAAACAGTGTGGGCAAGATGGTTATAAAGGCCGAATGGGAATTTATGAGATTTTGGAGATATCGCCAAAAATTGCCGATTTAATATTAAGCAAAAGCCCCACTGAAAAACTTACAAATCAAGCGGTGGAGCAAGGTATGGTTCCTATGTTCTATGATGGTATAATAAAAGCAATTAAAGGGATAACTACTCTAGAAGAAGTAATTAGAGTAACTAAAGAATAAAATATGAAATTTGTTTATAATGCCAGAGATGAACGAGGTCAAATTAAGCAGGGAGAAATTGATTTGCCCTCTGAAGAGGCGTTAGCTGAATATCTGCGCCAACAGAATCTATTACTGACTAAAGCTACCTGCCTAAACCATACTAATAAAAAAAATTGGTTAAATTATATTATGAATTGGCAACGAATTAAGATTGTTGATAAAATATTTTTTACCCAAAATTTACAAGTAATGCTTAAAGCAGGATTAACAGTTACCGCAGCTTTAAATACCCTAGCAGAACAAACGCCAAACAAACGATTTAGAACTATAATTCAAGAATTAAAAACCTGCATAGAAAAAGGGATGAATTTGTCTGATGCCATGGGACACTATTCCAAAATATTTTCCGAACTGTTTATTAATATGATTAAGGCTGGTGAAAAAAGTGGTAAATTGGAAGAGGTGTTGCTTTATCTTACTAATCAACTAAGAAAAAATCACACTTTAGTAGCTAAAGTACGGGGCGCCCTTACTTATCCAATAATTGTCATTATAGCTATGATTGGTGTTGGTATAACTATGATTGTTTTTGTTATACCGCAAATAACCGCTCTATTTGATGAAGTCAGTGCTACCCTACCTTTACCAACAAGGATTTTAATTGCTTTTAGTAATTTTATTTCACAATCAGGATACTGGGTGGCGAGTGGAATTATTTTATTAATTATTTTATTTATCCTAGCTATTCAGACTACCGAGGGTAAAAGGGTCTGGCACGGTTTTTTGTTACGGTTACCTATGATTGGCAATATTTTCAAACAAATCAATTTGGCAAAATTTTCACGTACTTTTTCCTCATTACTAAAAACCGACATCCAAATTGTACAAACTTTTCAAATTACCGCCACCACCTTAGGAAATGTTCGCTATCGTGAAGCGTTGATTAATGCCGCTGATCAGGTTAAAACCGGAGTCAGTGTATCGCAGTCTATGGCCCCTTATAAAAAATTATTTCCCCCTTTAGTTACGCAAATGCTAGCAGTGGGCGAAGAAACTGGTACTTTGGATAAAGTGTTGGAAGATCTAGCTTCTTTTTGACAGAATAATGTCTAATTTATCTACAGTGATTGAACCAATCTTAATGATTTTATTAGGTATAGCGGTAGGCTTTTTTGCGATTTCTATAATTATGCCAATGTATAGTCTTAGTGAAGCAATCTAATATGATAATTGAGAATCAACCAAATATTATCGGTTTGGATATTAGCGAAAGATCACTAAAAGCTGTTCAATTTACTAGTTTTTGGGGTAAAAAAATAAAGTTAAAAGCTGCTAGCGATATAGCATTAGAAAAAGGAATTATTATTGATGGTGAAATTATTATTAAAGATCAATTTATTAAAGCTGTTGATCGACTATTAAGCCATTCTAAAATTGGTAATTTTAACACTCAGTATGTTGTTGCCTGTTTACCAGAAAATAAAACTTTTATTAAAATGATAGATATACCACCCATGACCAAAGAAGAAATGACTCAAGCTATTAAATGGGAGGCTGAACATCATATACCTTTAACTATTGATGAAGCTTACTGGGATTGGCAATTAGTAAACGCTAAATTAAAAACTAATCGTTTGCCTATTTTATTAGGGGTAGCGCCCAAAAATATTGTTAATTCATATACCGAAGCTTTAAATAATGCGAAATTAATCACTTTAGCACTAGAAATTGAAGCAGTACCTATAGTACGCAGTTTAATACCTTTAGACTCCTCTCTCACCACTGAAGCGGTTATGATTATTGATTTTGGCGCTAGTCATACTAGTTTATGTGTTTTTGATAAAAATACAATCCAATTCACTGTTAGTGTTCCTATTTCTGGCTATCAAATGACTGAAATAATTGCTAAAAAACTTAATTTCTCCGAAGAAGAGGCAGAAAAAACCAAAATTATCTGTGGACTAGACCCTAAAAAATGCGAAGGTGCTATGCGAGAAATCTTATATAAAGTAATAGATGATTTAATTAAACGTATTAAAGAAACATTTGTATTTTATAGCGAACATTTTCCTTATGGAAATCCTATTAAAAAAATTATCTTGAGTGGTGGTGGGTCAAATTTTAAATTTATTGATTCTTATATTTCTGAGGCAGTAAAAATGAAAGTGGCATTAGGTGATCCTTGGTGTAATCTGAAAAACGTTATACCTCCTTATAAACCATCAGTATTAATCTCCTATACTACAGCGATTGGCTTGGCTTTAAGATCTTTCGATACTAATTATGATTAAGTTAAATTTAATCAGTCCTGAACAAAAAGAAACGTTACATTACGAATCAATCTATTTATCTATTCGTAAAGTGGCCTGGTTAATAATAATTTTTTCTGTTATTATTTCCACTATAATTTTATCCGCCAGAATAATGCTGGAAGATAATTATACTACCCTACTTCTGGAAACGACATTGGTCACCCAACGCAATCAAGAAATTGACTCAGAAATAACTAAAATTAATACTTCTCTTAAAGGATTATCGTCTATTCAAAAAGATTTCATAAAATGGTCAAATTTTCTTGTTGATTTTACCAAAGTTATACCGCCCAATATTAGTATTTCCTCTTTAATTATTAATAAAGAACTTAAATCGTTAAACTTGGTTGGCCTGGCGGATACTAGAGATGATTTTCTTGAATTAGAAAAAAGTCTTAATCAATTACCATATCTAATCAATATTTCTAGACCCATAACTAATTTATTAGGTAGAAAAAATGTTGATTTCCAATTCTCCGCAAATATAGACTTCAAAAAATTACCATAAATTATGTCGCTTCTAACTTACAACACGCCGCCCAAACAAAAAATTATCATCAGCTTAACTATAGTAATAATTATTCTTAGTAGTCTAATGGGTTTTATTATTTTACCTGGAGTCAACAGAATTAAAGATTTAAGTAATCAAATATTTACACAAAGAATAGAATTAGAAAAAATTTATTTACGTGGACAAAATATAAAAAAAACCCTAAAACAATATCAACAAATTAAACCAACAGTTTCCTTGATTAATAATGCTTATATTCAATCAGATCGAGAATTAGATTTATTTACAGCTCTAGAAAATTTATCTGAAAACAACAATATTGTTCCTAATATTAAACTGACCTCTACTGCTACGGAAAAACATCCTAAAATTCTACCGCTTCAAATTACCTTGGAGAGTAATTTTATCAATTTAATGAACTACTTAATCGGCTTAGAACGGCTCGACTATTATCTTAATATATCAATAATTAGAATCAACGCCGGTTCTGTAAATTCCTTGGAAGTAATTAATAATAACTCTAGCCTGACGACTTTACTTATAGTTAACGCTTACTATAAGCCATGAGATTTAAATTATCACTAAAAATAATAAAGCTACCACGCTACGCCATATTAAAGTTCTTACCAATAGGCATCCTGGCGGTAATAATTGCTTTATTAATTTGGCTGGTTAACTTTCTTTATGTTTATTTCTATAATACTCTTACTCAAGCTGAGGAAATTTATATTTATCGCAACCAAATAGCTTTAAAAACTATAGATATTGATTTGTATGATAATGTTTTTTTGGCGCTAGAACAAAAAAAGGAATTCGATCCTAAAATGTTAAGTTCACTAAAAAATCCTTTTGCTACTACTAAAAAAACTACTCCAACAGAAACACCGAGTGACTAAGAAGAAAACGAGGATAACTAAATTGTTCCCTAACTTTCCCCTTGATAAATAACTAACCAATTGATTGCACTTCTTTAACCTGAGAAATCTCTTTTTTTAATACCTGTTCTAAGCCATACTTTAAAGTCATCCATGACATGGGGCACTCCTGGCAAACTCCTCCTAGTCTCACTCTCACGATTCCACTTTTAGCATCCCAACCAACAAACTCGATACCGCCGCCATGGCTTAGGATATTTGGCTCGATTTTGGCTATAACTTTTTTAATTTTAGACTCAATATTCTGCTTAGACATAAAACTACCTTCTTAGTATATAAAAAATACTGATTATAACAAGTAATCAGAGAAAAACGGGAAAAATACCGCTACCGGGAGTCGAACCCGGGTTACATGGATGAGAACCATGCGTCCTAACCACTAGACGATAGCGGCATAATACTTTTAAATAATTCTACCCTAGCTTTTGCTGTTTTCTTTAAAAACGTTTCTCTCTTTCTTACTAAGGTCCTACTCTCATATTCTTCAATATGAATAATTTTCAGCGGCCTATAAGGCCTGGTAGATTTCACTTTGCCGGCATTATGATCTTTGAATCTTCTTTTAAGATTATCCGTACTGCCAATATAATGCCAGTTTGGTTTTGTTCCTAATAAGATATAAAGGTAGTACATTTTGTTAAGAATTAGCGTCTCCTCCAGAGGAGGATCTGCCTCTGGCAGACTAACCACTAGACGATAGCGACTCAATGCTGAGTATCTTAAAAAAATTATAGCTGTTGCAAAATACCGTGAAAAATTATTTTAGTCAATACTCTTAAATGGTCTGACTAAATTTTGACATAATTTTCTAAATTAAACCCAAGGTTTATCTTGACGCACTAATAATTCCTTGGCTCGCTCAGGCTCAGCCATTAATTCTTTGACTGCCCGCTCCATTCTAACACCTTGAGAACCTTTGATTAGTAAAATATCGCCTTTATTTAATTTATTTTTAACAAATGCCGCTGCCTCCAAAGCTGTAGCAAAATGCACATAATTATCTCGACTAAAACCACGAGCGCCCGCTCCTCTGCCTAAATCTCTAGATTGTTCACCAACAGTAATTAGATAATCAATTTTTAAATCCGCTACCAATTCACCACACTGACGATGCAATTTAATGCTATCCGCGCCTAATTCTAACATATCTCCTAAAATTGCCCAACGCTTAACTTGCCCCTTAATCGGAAAATCAGCCAGAGTTTTAAGCGCTTCTTTTAAAGCTAGAGGTGAAGAATTATAAGTATCATCAATAATTCTAGTATACTTTACACCGGCTAATAATTTCATTCTGCCATTAGGAAAAGTAAATTTTCTCAAAACCGAAGATATGTCAACTGTAGTAAAATTTAAAACCAAACCAACCGCGGCAACGGCCAAAGCCACATTAATTTGATGTTTACCTAAAACTTGGGGTAATAATAAAGGAGTTACGCCGCCGCGATAATGCAATTTAAAACTTAAACCCTGCGCTTCGTTTTTATCATCTTTAGATATTTGTACGCCATCAGCCCAAATTTGCGCTTGATTAGAAAAACCAAAAGTTATTACTTGAGCTTTAATTTTATCTAACAGCGTTAGTAAACGAGAATCTTCAATATTTAAAACAGCTATACCAAATTTAGGTAAGGAGCGCAACAGCTTTCCTTTTTCATGGATTATATTATCAATACTACCTAAAAATTCCAAATGCGCCTCTGATACTGCGGTTAACACACCAATCTCTGGTTGAACTATAGAGAGTAAATAATCCATATCACCTTTATGATCAATACCCATTTCTAAAACTAAAAGTTCTGGATAATTTTTATTAGTGACAATCAACTGGATGAAAGCTTTTAAAAAAATTATCAACCAAACCAAGGGATTGCGATAGCCAGAATTTTCTACACCAATTACTGTTAAGGGTAAACCAATTTCATTATTAAAATTTTTATTAGTTTGTCTAACAGAATATTTTAAAGCTAAAACAGCTGCTACCGCTTCTTTAGTTGACGTTTTACCAACTGATCCAGTAATACCTACTACCTTAGGTTTATATTTTGCTATTGTAGCTCGAGCTAAAATTTTTAGTATTAATTGCAAAATTTTCTTCATAATTGACTAATTATTTTATTTCTCGTTCTGGTGGTATCTGATAATAGTCTAACAAAAATTTTGCTAATCGACCAAAAAGCGGCGCCGCCGTACTTTCAGCAAAAACCACGTCTTTAGGATTATCGATTTTAACCAACATTACAAAACTAGAATTATCAATTGGAGCAAACCCCACAAACGAGCCAATAGTTTTATCAGAATCATAACCAGATTTATCTTTTAATGGTACCTGAGCAGTACCGGTTTTACCTGCCACATAATAACCTGTTACCCCCGCACGTTTACCATGCCCTTC
This sequence comes from uncultured Gammaproteobacteria bacterium, assembly GCA_964530635.1. GTDB lineage: Bacteria > Patescibacteriota > Patescibacteriia > Veblenbacterales > UBA10138 > CAZGYI01. Next base: position 14,666 of record CAZGYI010000007.1, read on the forward strand.
CTCTACCACTTGAACCATCATGCCCGCTAAAGTGCGTGCTTCACTAGGTGTTATCACCACTCTTATTTCTTGTGGTGGGATGACTTCTTTACTACCGTCTGGCGCGATTATTTCCTTAACAATATAAGGTTTCATTAAAATACCCCGATTAGCAATAACGGCATAAGCTGTAACTAACTGTAAGGGGGTAACTGATATACCTTGCCCAAAAGAAGCGGTGGCTAAGTATATTTCATTACTATTATAAATCGATTTGATATTACCAGCTGACTCGGCTGGTAATTCAATGCCAGATAATGAACCAAAACCAAAATTATTTACCATATTTCGGAAATTTTCCACACCTACTTGACGCATAGCAAAAATCACACCCGTATTTAATGATTTTTCTAATACTTGAATCATAGTCTGACGTCCGTGAGCCTTTCCATCAGAATTTTTTATTATCTTTTGTCCGATAACTACCTCGCCAATATCTTCATAGGTGGTTTCTGGGGTAACGGTACCGGTATGTAATGCCGTTGCCATGGTAATCGGTTTAAATACTGACCCCGGTTCATAAGGATGTGACACCGCCGGATTGATAAATAATTTAATATCTTCTATCTGACTATAATTATTTGGATCAAAACTAGGAGTATTACAAAGCGCTCTAATAGCTCCAGTTTTAGGATCCATAATTATCAAACTGCCGCTATCAGCTCCATGCCGTTTAACCGAACTAGCTAATTGCGAACAAGCCTCCGACTGAATATTATAATCAATAGTCAAAACAATATCTGATCCATCTGTTGCTTGAATAATATCGCGTTTACCTAAAGTTATCAGGCTTCCTGCTACATCTTTTTCTGCTCTTAAACTACCTTTTTTACCAGCCAAGATCTTCTCCCAAAAACCTTCTATACCATATTGACCCTGCCTGGTATTCTCATTATAACCAACAAAACCAGTAACCTGTCCTAACCCCGGAATTGGCGTATAATAGCGAATTGTTTCAGTAGTAAATTTTATTCCAACTAGTTCTAACTGATTAATTTTCTGAACTAGTTCATCAGGCACTTGGTGTAACAATGGTTCATAAGGATCGCCTGGTTTATTAATTAAAGATGTTAATCGTTCAACCTCGATATTAATTAAGGGGCTAAGTTTTTCTGCTACCTGGTCGAAATCAGTAATCTCGGCCGGTACTGCGTAAAGTAAATTTGCTTCTCGATTAACAGCCGCCACAATTCTACCACTGGCTGCATATTTATCCTGAATATATATTTGTCCGCGTTTAGGGATTAATTCAGACAAAATATCATGTTGACCTGAAGCCAGGCCCTCATACCAACTATGATTTAAAATTTGTAAATCAAACAACCTTACTAACACAATCATGATAATAAATAAAAAAACCAGCTTAACTAAAGCCAGTCTTCTATATAAAAAATTACCGTTTCCTGCTTCCCGACCACCCATAAACTAATAAATTATTGTTTAACCGCCATATCACTAGAAGTTGGAACAGTACTTAAATATTCAACTTTTTCCACTACTATAAAATCCTTCATTTCTAAATTGTCAACCTTAATCTTATTAACGGCCTGTAGTTCACTAACTTTAAGCTCATATTCTTCATAACTTTGTTCTAATATTTCTACCTGTTTTTCTAAAGCTTTAATTTCGTATCCTTTAGTTGCTAATTCATTAGTCTCAACTACATAAGCGACTAATAAAACGACTAGGGTAGTTAGCAAGGAAATGCCCAAAATTCGGCTTGGCTTTTTTGAGCCAACCTGGTTGATAGTTTGAGGTGAATTGATTAAATAAGATGGCATATTTTGTTTATATTTTTTCCATAACTCGCAAACGAGCGCTATGCGAGTACGGATTTTTAATTATTTCTTTTAAAGTTGGTTTGATGGTTTTGCGAGTTGTCAACCGTAAGCGTGCTTGATGCTGGCAGCGACATACTGGCAGCACAGGCGGACAAAGACAATTTTTGGTTTCGGTCTTAATAAAATCTTTAATTATTCGATCTTCACCTGAATGAAAACTGATAATTGCTAGCCTACCCCCAGGTTTTAATACTCTAACAGCTTGAGGCAGTACTTTTTTTAATTCAGTCAACTCTTTATTAACAGCGATTCTTAACGCTTGCCAAACTTTGGTTGCTGGATGTAACTTGCTTCGTTTTGCTTTTTTAACCTGATAAACAATCTTTAATAAATCTTGGGTATTATAAAATTTTTTCTCTTTTCTCTGCCGAACTATAGCTTTGGCCAAAGGTGAAGCAAATCGTTCATCAGCATAATTTTTAAAAATCAGTTGTAAATTTCTTTCTGTTTCTTGATTTAATATATCAGCCGCTGTTCTACCTATAGTCGAATTATAACGTAGGTCTAAGAAACTGTTGGCCTGGTAAGAAAATCCTCTACGACCATCAACTAATTGATCGGCTGACCAACCAAGATCCAAAAGGATGGCAGCTACAGGCTTAAAATTATAGCGATAAACATAATCTTCTAATTGACTAAAGGTTGCATTAATTAAAGTAACTCTGTTTTTAAATTTATTTAATTTTAGTTGAGCCAGTTTAATAGCCTCGAAGTCAGCATCAAAACCCATCAACTTTCCTTGGGGAGCAATAGCTTTTAGAATCCCATCTGCGTGACCAGCGCCACCAATAGTGCCATCAATAACCTTGTCATTGGCTTTCAGTTTTAAATATTGTAATATCTCTGCAAAAAGAACTGGCTGGTGTTGGCTGATCATTTTTTTATACACCCAAATCACCTAGCGTTTCGGCAATGGCTACACTATCTTTTTCAGTCCCCTGTTTATATTTTTGCCAACTAGTCCGATCCCAAATTTCTAAACGACTATACAATCCGGCAATTACTACGGTCTTTTTTAAACCAGCATAAGTACGCAAAAAATCAGGGACTAGCATTCTGCCCTGATTATCAATCTCCACATCCATAGCTCCGGCTAACATCAACCTAGCAAAAGCGCGAGTAGAAGTTTTGCCAATAGGCAATCCTGAGAGCTTTTCCGCCAAATTCAGCCAAGCTTTCTTAGGGTAAAGAAATAAACAATTATCTATACCCCGAGTTACCACAGCTCCTTTGCCTAGTTCCTGGCGTAATTTAACAGGAATCTGTAAACGGCCCTTATTATCAATACTATGTTGATATTCGCCTATAAACATAAAACTTGTTGAAAAGTCAATATTTGTGTCTTAATTAATTAACTTATCCACACTTCATGATACTTATCCCCACTTTTATCCACTTCATACCATCCATACTCCATTTTACACCACTAAATAATTATTGTCAAAAAACTGTGTCAAAAAATAAGAATACAACAACATTACCAATAATAGTCAATACAAGGCAGAACCTCTTGACTTTATATTAAAAAAGAGTAAGGTGATATCACTATACACAAACCACTAAAATAAAAATCAATACTGGAGATTAAATATGATCAGAAAAACCACTAAGCAGACTATTATTGAAGAGCTGTTAACTGCTCCGCTAGACGACTTTTTTCAAGGTATTTTAATACCCCTCAACGCAACCGAAACTATTTCTAATAAAACGGTCCAAAAGATTATTGATAAATCAGGGATTGCAGACAGACGCGAGTTGGTGAACTACGATATCAAATTTGATATTCAGCGCGATGGTAATAGGGGTATAATTTTCCGCGCTAAAAATAGGGATTAATCTGATCTAAATAAAACAACAGTCGCCCAATAATAACCACTTGGGCGACTTTTTATTTTTATAATTATCGTTGATCCAAAGCCTGATTTAATAACCAATCAGCTTTTTTGTTTTGTCCGCGCAAGACGTGCCTAAATTCCACTTTTTTAAAACTTTGGCTTAAGTTCCATACTTTCACAAAAAGAGTGGCAAGATTTTTGTCTTTAACTCTATACTCTCGATTTAATTGCTTAACTATCAACTCGCTATCCAAAAAGCATTTAATTTCTTCAACCCCCACTTTTTTAGCTTCTTCTAATCCTGCAATTAAGCCTAAGTACTCTGCTTCATTATTAGTTTTCTCTCCTAAATATTTAGCCGACTCTTTAATAACAGCGCCTGTTTCATCTTCAATTACCAAACCATAAGCTGCCGGCCCAGGATTACCCCTCGATCCCCCATCTGTTCTTAAAATTACTTTCTTAGTCATGTTTTTTAAAATCAATAATTTTTAATTGTAATTCTCTGTTGCCATTCCATTCATTGACGCCCATTTCATAAACTACATCTATTATATCACCAATTTTTAATTCGGGGTTCTCGGCGGCCAAATTAAAAATAATAAACTTCTTTTCATAATAATCTTGTTTAAGAATTAACCGCCGATGCTGCCCCTCGCTGCCCACCAGCTCAATATTGCTAATTTGTAAATTACTAATCATAAACAGCGGGCGTGAATTTTCCTGGCCTATAGGCTCTAGTTTATTAATCTGCTCATACAAATCCCAATTAATTTGTTTTAGAGATAATTCGCAATCAATATCAATCACTGGAGTTAAATCTACACCTTGTAATAATTTTTTACTGACCTTTTTAAAAGTTCTAGTAAAGGTTTCCAAATTTTCCACAACCAGCTTAAAACCAGCTGCCTGTTTGTGGCCGCCGTATTTAATCAGCAAATCAGAAGTTTGTGATAAAGCTTGAATTAAATCAAACCCCGGCAAACCCCTGCCCGAACCAGAAATGATTCGCTTTTCCGAACACATTACTAACGCCGGGCGATTATAATATTGAACCAATTTACCAGCCACCAAACCCACCAAACCCAAAGACCAGTTGGGCTTATAAGCTATTACCGCGTAATCTGTTTTTCTTAATTCACCGACTTGTTCTACAGCCTCAGTTAGCATTTCATCAGTAATCTTTTGACGCTCATTATTGGTTAAATTAAGTGAGCGTGCCAGTTCCCCTGCCCGCTGACCATCTTCACAAGTAAGCAGAGTAAAACCAGCATTGGCATGATCCATCCTGCCAGCGGCATTAATTCTCGGAGCTATTTGCCAACCGATGGTATAAGTATTAATATTCTCCGGTTTGATGCCGGCGGATTGTAGAAGTTTAGCCAAACCCAAACGCCGATTTTTTTGTAAAACAATCAAACCATATTTAGTTAAAGTGCGCGCTTCACCTAAAAGCGGCACCATATCCGCCACTAAAGAAATCGCCACTAAATCTAGTAACCACTTTTCCCAACCTTCTTTATCTTTATTTGACCATTCACATAAATCGCTATGCAATAATCCTTGCGCCAACTTAAAAGCCACAGCGCCGCCTGATAAATTTTTTCCAGGATAATTTTCATCCGGCAAATTAGGATGAATAATAGCAACGGCTTTGGGTAAAACATCTTTGGCTTGATGATGGTCAGTAATAATAATTTCCATACCCAAGTCGTTGACTAACTCTGCCTCCTCAACATTAGCCACGCCACAATCACAAGTAATGATAAGATTTATTTGATTATCTGCTAAATAATTAATAGCCGCCTGATTTAAGCCATAACCCTCTCGCTCACGATGCGGAATATAAATTTTAACTTGAGCGCCTAATTTTTCCAGCGTGGTATAAAGTATTACACCGCCGGTAACCCCATCAGCATCATAATCAGCATAAATACCAATAGTTTCCCGATTGGTGATAGCCTGAAATATTCTCTCCACTGCCCTGCTCATTCCTTTAAACAAATAAGGATCATGCACATCTTCGCCCCAATCAGGATTTAAAAACTCATCTATTTGCCCTTGGCGGATTATCCCGCGGTTCCATAACAGCTGCAACAAAACCGGCTCAATTTCTGGAAATTGAACTTTAATTTGATCAGTAATTGGTTTAGCTAGTTGCCATTTTTTAGTAATCACTTATATATTTTAACGCAAAATTGACATTTTTAACAAGAAACTCTATTCTTAGTTTAAAGAAAATATAAAAAAATAACTAAATAACAAAACTAATTTTCTGGAGAAATAATGCTACTTTTACATGTGGTAAACTGGTGGGTAATTCCTTTAATTATCCTAACTTTTTTTTGCTCCTGGATAATACAAAGGACAAATAAATTACTACCCAAATTATGCCTCTCGTTTTTTATAACGATGATAGGATTTGTACTTTATGTATTTTTGGAAAAAGGTTTAGTGGAAATAATTAAATTAGGTAATTTAACTTTGTCAACAGAAACGCTCTGGCTAATAAATTTAATGATAGTAATCACAGCCAGCGGACTAGCAATTCTTCTGTTATTTATAATATTAAAATTACCTGCGCCACCGACCTTAAGAGAAAAGCTAGAATATCTGGGTTCTTTGACAAAACGTCAATAATAATTTTTTACCAAGGGTGTAATATTGTTACACCCTTGCTATTTATTTTGCTATGCTACGCACAATTCTCATTAGAAATGCGACAAGTGATACACTTTAGGCAATATCTAAGC
>CAZGYI010000008.1:0-18280 GCA_964530635.1 uncultured Gammaproteobacteria bacterium
AGTTGATGATAAATTTTTTAACTGGCTAAATAAATTTAGACGACAACATAAAATTCTTAACTTACCAGAATTACGAGTAGATTATTTTATCAAAAAATGTCTATTTAAATTTCCGCAGCTTTTAGCTATCTGCGCTTCTTTCAAGGACGACTATTGGCTGCGTTATACTTCACCTCATCCTAAATGGTTTAGCGACGAATTAATTGAAACATTGACGCGTTATAAAAAAATTCCTCAACATACTCACTTGCCAGTGCAAGCTGGCCACGATTTTATCTTACGGAAAATGTTACGGCCTTATACTATTAACGAATACAAAAAAGTAGTCACAGCTTTACGAAAAAAAATGCCAGAAATTACTATCACGACTGATTGTGTTGTTGGCTTTCCCAGTGAAACTAAAAAGCATTTTCAAGCTACTTTGGCTCTATTTAAAAAAATAAAATTTGATATGGCCTATTTAGCCCAATTTTCTCCCCGCGCTGGTACAGTAGCCGCTAAAATGCCAGATATTGTATCCAGAAAAGAAAAAATACGGCGGGAAAAAGAATTAAATGAGGTACTTAAAAAAACAGCATTAGAGCATAATAAAAAACTAGTCGGCGCTACGCAAAAAGTGTTAGTGACTATAAGTAAAAAAACTTTTGCCTCTGACTATGTTTTAGAAGGTCGGACTGAAGGCCTTAAACCAATCCGCTTTACTTCTCCTCAAAATTTACTAGGCCAATTTGTTAACCTAAAAGTAACTATTGCTCATCCCTGGCACTTAGCTGGTGAACTAGCCAAAAGTGATGATTAGTTTCAAACAAAACTTTGATACTGGGAAGTATGGAAGTTTTGTAAATAGATCTGAAACAAAAGAATTGGCTAAACTAACTCCTCCCTCCTCCTCTTAAGACAAGAGGCAGAGCGGGTGGAACTATGAATTAAAAAAATTTTTCTTTTTTGTCATTTCCGCGAAACTTGTCCTCAGGAAAATGAGCAGCGGAAATCTATTACTAATAACTAATAAATTAAATTTTTTCTGGATTTCCATTTTCATGGAAATGACAAAATCTTAATACTTCCGAAGTATTAATAAATACACCCCAACATCTAAGATATTAGGTATGGGAATAAAAAAACTGCCAGACAACTTTAGTGCCTGGCAGTAAATTAAGATGTATTTGGTAATCATTATTTTTTCAATAATCTTTGAATTTTACTTAATAAATCAATCCAATCATAAGGTTTTGGTACAAAATCATCAGCTCCTGTTTTTTTAGCAGCTATGACGTTTAGCAAATCGACCACTTCAGACAATATTAACACCGGACGTGTATCTTTACTATTGAACCTCCAAAATTTATCTTCTTTTTTCACTGTCTGTATAAACTCAAAAGCATCGTTGTTTCCAAATTTCCACTCAGTAACTATTAAATCAACTGAAAATAATTCTAATAATTGCAAAGCCTCTTTAATATCCGCAGCTGATAATACCCGATAATATTTGCGAAGATTAACGCCGAGTTCGTCTCTTAAAACAGAATCTGGATCAACAATTAAAACTATGTAATCTAGCATATTTTACCCTTTATTTGTTATTATTTAAATGAACTCTTTTCTAAATTAGTATCCCATCTTAGCAAATGAAGTATTATCAAGTCAAGGCAAAATGTTTAATCGCCATAGTTGGCCCCACAGCTTCAGGAAAGACTGAACTAGCTTTAAGATTGGCTAGGAAACTTAAAGGTGCAATAATCTCGGCTGACTCGCGGCAAATTTACCAAAAGCTACCTATTGGCACTAATCAGCCAGCCGGCCGCTGGCTAATAGCTAATAGTAAATGGCAAAAAATATTTGGTAAGAAAAAAATTTATTTTGTAAAAAATATCCCCCATTTTTTTATAGCTTGCAAAAAACCCAACCAATCTTATTCAGTTGCCCAATTTCAAAAAGAGGTAAATAAATTATTAAAAAAACTTTCCCGGCTTCCAGCTTCTAGATTCCAGCTTCCAATCCTAGTTGGCGGCACCGGACTTTACGTTTCTAGTGTAGTAGAAGGCTATCAATTACCACCAGGCAGACCCGATTTTAAATTAAGAAAAAAATTAGATAAATTATCGAATAAAGAGCTGCTTGCTAGAATTAAAAAATTAGACCATTTAACTTATAAAAGAATTGATAAGAAAAACCACAGGCGACTAGTTAGGGCGCTAGAATATGTTTTAACTACTGGTCAATCATTTTTTAAAGCCCAACAAAAAAATCCTCTCCCTAATTCCCTAATTATCGGACTTAGCATACCTCGTCCACAACTTTATTTACAAATCAACCGGAGAGTTGATCAAATGATGAAACGAGGTTTACTAAAAGAAGTGCGTTGGCTAGTAAAAAAATATCCAAATTCCCCCGCCCTTAAAACCATTGGTTATCAAGAGTTAGTACCGGTGATTAAAAAGGGAGCTGATTTAAACCAAGCAGTTGAATTAATCAAACAACACACCCGTAATTTTGCCAAAAGACAGATAACTTGGTTTAAACGAATGCCGCAAGTCACTTGGGTAAAAAATTATCAACAAGCTACGAGAATAATAAATAAATTTTTATATTAAAACCCTAATCAATCTTATAATAAAAATTAATTAGGGCTTATTTATTCATGTTGCGAGGATGGTAAAATGGCATCTACTAACTGATTAGAAAAACTACTCAAACGTACTAAAATAATTATCTTGGCTTGCTTACGTGTTAAATTCATTCTGCCGCAAAAAGCTTCAAAAGAAACAGCAAAACACATTAAATCATCTAGGGTATCATCATGGGTAGCCACGCGTACCAATTTATTATGGTCATCTTGATCTTTAACATATTTCATTACAACTTTAAAGAAGTTGTTAAACCATTTTGTTTTAATAATTTTAAGCACCCTGTCTTGCACACACTCAGCGCAAGCGTGAGTTAAATCAATAAAAATTACATGTTTTCCGTGTAATTCACATTTCATCTTATATTTATCAATACAATCATAACAAATTATTTCCGTTCGGTATTCACCATCAACCTGTATATACTCAGTAACAGTAAAATTATCATTTTCTTTGCTCTTTTGACACTTAACACATAATCGTTTCATAAACAACCTCGTTTTCTTTTTAAACATCAATTTTACTTATTTTGGTAATATTATAATAATCCATTTTTTCTCATCCGTCAATCTTAATATATTACAAATATTTTGTATTAACGTGTTAACATATTAATACAGGTCAACAAAAAATTATTCTCTAGTTTAATTTTTGCTTGAGCAATTCTTCGGCCTCTTGCGGGTCAATTTTACCTTTAGTTTCTCTCATTACTGCGCCAAGAAAAAATTTGAGTACTGGAGTTTTACCAGCTTGATACTGCTCTACTTGTTCAGGATATTGGGCTATTACTTTATTAATTATTTCCTCCAAATTTATATCGCTTGATTGCGCCAAATCTTCTGAATCTAAAATATCCTGCGGATCGCGACCTGTTTCTACCATACTCTTTAATAAAATCTGGGCATTAGTAGAATTAACTCTTCTAGAAGCTACTAATAATAAAAAATTAACAAATTGATCTTGATCAAATAAAAGCTCGTCAACGGTAATACTCTTTTCATTCAATAACTGAAATAACTTATTAATTAACCAATTAAATGCCAATTTGGCAGATTGTTTTTTATTCACTTCTTCGCTTTGTTTATCTAGTTTAGCTACTACACTTTCAAAATAATCTGCTATTACCAAATCGTTAACTAAAATATTTGCCTCATAACTTGGCAAACCATACTGTTTTATTAAACGACTGGATTTAGCTTGCGGTAATTCAGGTAAACTTTTTTTAATTTCCTCAATTTCTTTTTTAGTAAAATTCAACGGTGGTAAATCTGGTTCAGGAAAATAACGATAATCAGAAACTTCCTCTTTAGTTCTTTGCTCCTCGCTTAAACCCTTGGTATCATCCCAGCCGCGAGTAGAATTATTTTTTGGGTACTCATCTTTATCCCATAAGTCAGTTAATCTTTTTATTTCATATTCCAATCCCCGCTCTACTGAACGGAAAGAGTTTAAATTTTTCAACTCCACTTTTGGATAAAGCTTACTTTCACCTTCGGACCGTAAAGATACATTAACATCCACTCTTAAGTGTCCTTTTTCCATATCAGCATCTGAGACTTGCAAATAACGTAAAATGATACGTAATTGCTGTAAAAAAACCTTAGCCTGACCTGGTGTCGTGACTTCTGGTTTAGTTACTATTTCCATTAAGGGGGTGCCCGCACGATTAAAATCCACCAAAGATTTATCCTTGGTGTGAAATAGTTTACCTGTATCTTCCTCTAAGTGCAAGCGTTCTATATTAATTTTTTTCTTACTATCTTTAATCCCGACTTCCAAATAACCATTCTGTGCCAATGGCTCATCATATTGCGAAATTTGATAACCTTTGGGTAAATCTGGATAAAAATAATTTTTGCGGTCAAATTTAGAATGCAAATTAACTTGCAAATTCAAGGCCAGGGCTGTTTTAATAGCCATTCTTAAAGCCTCGGTGTTAGCCACTGGCAAAACCCCTGGATGCCCCAGACACACCGGGCAAACAGTAGTGTTTGGCGGTTTAATTTCACCGGTGTTATCACAAGCACAAAACATCTTAGATTTAGTTTTAAGCTGTACGTGTATTTCTAAACCAATAACTGATTCTAATTGCATATTTATATTTTAGCATAAAAAAAATAGCCCGGCACGTTTACTTATTGTAAACAAACTGGGCTATCGATTGCTTTTAAAGTATTCTTGTAATGAATTTGTGCTGTTTTGATGTCTTTTTGACCCTTCTCCGCTCCGTCTCTTTCACTAATTTCATAAATAGGTCTTTAGCTTGACCTATCATGGCTATTTCTTCAGAAAGTGATAAGAAGATAGGGATGGAATAAGCAGCAGCTACTAATCCTTTTATAGATTCTGCGTCGAGTTCAGTCATTTTTTGCTCCAATAATTTATTTTTATTAATTTAAAATTTAATTTTTCTAAGCAGGCGTGTTATTTCATCAGCTGTTAAGTTATTCTCCATAGCAGCTATAAAATGAGGATTATAACAAACCGCTCCATACATTTCATCACTACCTACTTTAATCTTGGAATCTTCACCTTTTTTAAATATGTGTCCATCGGTATTAAACCGCAATGTTCTAGTAGCGCCAATCTTTCCAAAACAAATTTTACAAGACGCCTTCCATTTATATATTTCAACCTCAGGACAAGCAGCTAATTCCCTGGTTGACGGGAATGATTCACCACAAAAATCTGTATCCAATCCCACCACGGTTATCCGCCGATCTTCTTTAAGTAACTGATACAAAATAGAAATAGTCTCAATTGGCCAAAATTGCCACTCGTCAATCCCTATGGCTTGCATATCATATTGATGCGCTTTTATTAATAAATCACTGGGGTTTGTTACAATATATTCTGAACCAGTATATACAACGCCTTTATTATGACATTTTTCTTCATTCCGCGTATCCAGCTTTGGTCTAAATAAACCAACGTCTGTGCGCCGTGCGCTATTAATAAGTATATCTTGTAATTCTATCCGTAATCTGGTTGTCTTTCCAGAAAACATTGGCCCAATATGTAAATAAATTTTATCCACAACTGCCATATTTTCAACTCCTTTACTTTTATAAATATAAAATTGTTAAATACCTATTTTAATTACTTTATCTTAACATATAATAAAATCCTGACAAGTAAATCTGTAGGACTTAATTTAATATCTTATAAATAAATTATTTTAATAACTTACTTACCACCCGCCACACTTTATAGTGAATTTCCTTTGGTGTTAAAATTTTATTTTTAACGCATTCTACTATGGAAATATCATAAATTTTAGCCAGATCCCTATAGGCCCTTTCTGCTTGCTGTAAATGCTCTAAATCTGCTTCGTGCAAATCGCGTTTTTTGCCGCCGACATAAGCCCGAGCTTTCTTTTTATCAACTAATTTCTGCGCCACCCTGGCCGGCATATGCAATAAAACATTAATATCTGGTTTAGGAATACCAAATAACCTGTATTCTAAATCAAATAGCCAGCGCCAATATCTCTTCTGTTCAGACGACTTTTTAATTTTACCACCTTGGTGACCAGCGTTAGATAAAACATAACGATTAGTTACCACTATTTTATCTTCAGCTAACCACTTTTTTATCTGAAATGAAGCATCATACCTGTCTAAAGCATAAAAAAATGAGCCGCGATATGGTCCTACTGTTTGAGCTGTACCATAACTACCATTTAAATACTTATCCACAAAATAAGCCGCTGGTTTATTATGTTGTGGAAAATCAGCTGTGGCGATTTTATAACCTGCCCGTTTCAAAGCTTTGACTAATAATTTAAATTGGGTAGTTTTACCTGAACCGTCCGTTCCCTCAATAGCAATAAATAAGCCTTTTTTCATACCCTTTCGTAAATTACAAATTTATAATTAATACCCTTTTCTGTAACAATTTCCGATTCTTCCTTCTTAACAAACCCTATTGGCAAAGGAGGAAAACAAACATCACAATCAAAAACTTTATCAATTTCTGTCAAATAAATTTTATTACATAATTGATGTGCTATCGCCTGAACGTAAACTGAAGCACCGCCTATCACAAACACCTCGCCCACTCCCCTACCAAATGTTGATAAAATATCCAAAACTTCATCTAGTGAAGCAGCTAAGATAACACCTTGAGGAACTTTAAAATCATGATTTCTAGTAAGTACCACATTTAACCTATCGGGTAATGGACGAAATTTCTCTGGCAAAGATTCCCAAGTCGTCCTGCCCATAATTACCGCGTTCATCACACCTAAAGCGGAAACAGCACCGGTCACTGATTTAAAATGTTTCATATCGCCCGCCAAATTCCAAACTAACTGGCCTGCTTTACCCAGACCTCGGTTTTTATCAATAGCTGCAATTATAGAAAAATTCATAAAAGGAAAAAATTTGTAAAATCTTATTTAGCAATTTAGCTAAATTAACAAATAGTACGTAACTTATCTAATAAACGGTGAGTAACGGGGTTTAAATGATAATACATTTCTAAACCTTTTTGCTCGCGATCAACCAGGTCCGCTCCTACTAAAATACTTAAATGTCGCGAGGTTGAAGCTAGAGAAATTTTATTAAGAGCAGCCAATTTGCCAACCGTTTCCTCACGCTTGTTAGCCAAATACCTCAAAATAGATAAACGACGTTTGTTGGCAATGGCCTTTAATATCCGTTCTTCATTTTTCATTATTTTCTCACGATACTTAATACTTAAACTTATTTAATTAAATATTAACTACTTAACAATTTAGCTAAATTTAGAAATACTATAATACTAGTATATAATATAGTAAATGAATCTCGGCGGTCTAAAGCCCGCCGTATCACCAAAAAGGTGATTAATTTAGTTTGTTAAAGCTCGCTTCGCGAGAATGGTGTCGCATTCATCTCCAGCCTTAAAAGGCTGGGGTATTCTGCGACATTTAAATAATTAAATGGCGATTTCGAATTTAATAGTCGGATAACTTTCATAACCGATGATTTGACTATCAGTGTACTGCCAGTCAAATATGGACTTAAAATTTTCCGTTTTTATTTGTGGTAATTTATATTTATTAGGATCCCTGGTCAACTGTTCTTTAGCGCCGTCAACATGATTGAGAAATAAATGAATATCAGCCAAAAAACCAATTAGTTTTCCCTCTTGATAACCGGATTCTTTGGCTAATAAATGCAACAACAAAGCATAACTGGCAATATTAAAAGGTAAACCCAACATAATATCCACTGAACGCTGATTCCAAAGCAAATTCAGCCGACTCCGAATCACCGTCACCTGAAATCCATAATGACAAGGTGGCAAAGCCATATTATCAAGCGTTAACGGATTCCACGCGCTAACAATCATCCGCCGATCGTTGGGATTGGACTTTAAAGCGTCTACAACCTTTTTAAGTTGGTCATAACCCTTAGCTGTATAATCAGTATCATAACTTTCATAAGGATAATTGAAATGACGCCACTGGTAACCATAAACCGCTCCCAAATCACGCTCGTTAAGCATCCGTTCCTTAGCCGCCTGATCATGCCCGTATGGCGCTTTCAGAGGATTGGCCCATTCATCCCAAATATGATTATTCCTATCTTGTAACCATTTTTTATCGGTTAGGCCTTTGATAAAAAATTCTAACTCTGATGCCACCAAACGCCACGGCACTTTTTTGGTAGTTAAAAGTGGAAAACCTAGGGCCATGTCATGCTCAAACTTTTCTCCAGTAATGGTATAAGCATCCGTTCCCTGGCGGGTTGATTTTACCTCACCGGTTTCTAAAACCTTTCTGATTATGTCTAAATAAGCCTTCATAATAACTTCATAACTTGCCTATGTTGCCAATATCAAATCTTGCCACTTTTCACTCCGTTCTAAAACTTCTTGTAAGAGACTTAAATACTGTTGCATAAATTATTCTTGACTAAATTTGCTACTAATTGTAAGATACCGCAGTAAACCAAAAAAGACAAGAAAATAAAAATTACTTTAAAAACAATAGGAGAATATCATGAGTATACATATAGAAGCTAAACTTGGTGATATAGCTGAAACAGTATTATTACCTGGTGACCCGAAACGGGCAGAATACATTGCCCAAAACTTTCTCAAAGATGCAAAACAGGTGAATTTCCTAAGAAACGCATCTGGCTTTACTGGTATTAATCCTGTTACTAACAAAATGATATCGGTCCTGGGACCTGGCATGGGATTATCAAATATCAATATATACGGAACGGAACTCATCGTAAGTTATAAGGTAAAGCGACTTATCCGATTAGGTACTACCGGGTCAACCAAGGAAAAAATACAAATTGGTGACCTAATACTCGCCATGGCAGCGTGTACTGATTCGGGGATGAATACAGAAAGATTTGATAGTTTACACTTCGCGCCAATTGCTAACTTTGACCTACTCCATCAAGCCTACAAAACAGCTAGAAGACTTAGAATTCCAGTTCAGGTGGGAAATATTTTTGCCACAGAAAGATTTTATAAGGAGGAAGAAAAAAAGAAAAACTGGTGGAAAAAGTGGGCTGAATATGGCGTCCTGGGATTTGAGATGGAAACCTCCGAACTCTATACCCTTGCTCCGTTCTATGGAATACAGGCACTGACTATCCTCACTGTTAGTGATAATTTAATAACCGGCGCGCAAATGCCGGCGAAAGAACGAGAGTGCGGCAGATCAATATCAAAAATGATAAGACTCGCTCTTGAAATTGCCTAAAAAAACCAAAGATTAATATCTCTAGCAAAACGGCAACTAAACAAAGTTTGCCGTTTTTTATTTTCCCGTGCTGCCAAAACTTCCTGTACCGCGTTCTGAAGATGGCAACTCTTCCACTTCAGCCACTTCTACTGAAGCCACTGACTGAATCAACATCTGCATTACTTTATCTCCCGCCTCAAAATGATAATCCTGATCGCTGGTATTTAAAACTGTTAATAACATTTCCCCACGGAAACCGGAATCTATTACTCCAGCTAAAACAGTAATACCGTGTTTAGCTGCTAAACCTGATTTGTCCCAGCATAACCCTACATAACCATCTGGAATAGCTATAGCAATTCCAGTTTTGATGCCAGTGATATATTTTCCAGCTGGAACTGTAAAATTATCCAAAGCAAATAAATCAAGCCCAGCATCTCCAGGATGGGCATAAGTAGGCAACTTGGCGCGCGGATCTAATTTTTTTACTTTAAGCTGCATAGTTATTTAATAAATTTTTTTACTAATTTTTCCTCAATTTGTTTATACAAATCCACCAAACTACCTTCATTAACAATCTTAATGCGCGCTTTTCTACCTAAACGTTTAATATAAATTTCTGTGGGTAAACTTTCTTCGCTCTTGAATTGTCCAATAGTAAACTTACTTTCCCCCACTTTCTCGCCTCTGGCTCGTGCTCGTTTAAAGCGGGTGGACAAAGTGGCGGTAATATAAACTAATAAAAATCCGGGTAATTTACTTAATATCTCATATTCCCCGGGGTGTCTTAAGCCATCAATGATAAATTTACGACCGGAAGATTTGGCTATTCTTGATTTTAGGGCTTCGGCCAACACTCCGCCGCCAAATCGTTCCCTTAGCGCTTGGGCTAAATTGGTTTCGTTAACTCGAGTTATTGGTAACTCTAAACTATTTAATATCTCTACTAAAATTTTAGAAAAACGAAAACTCTTAAACTTATATTGTCTAACCAAATATTTACTAACCACCTCTTTGCCAGAAAGTTTTTCTCCTACCAATACCACGATAAATCTTTTTAATTTCTTAAGCATATTTTAGTAATTAGTTAATAGTCTACAGTTCACAGTTATTCTTAATTTCTAATAAACTATGAACTATTGACTGTGAACTATGAACTATCTTTAAAGTTTTCATAAATCTTACTAGCTTGCGGCGCATCAGCTCCATAATACTTTCTACCCTCTGAATAAGGATGTTCGGCTGGTGAGGAAAGCGGCATAAAAGCAATTTGAGCAATAGCCATTTGGTAATATAACTTCACTGGCAAATTACCAATGTTATGAAGCTCTAAAGTTGGCTTTAAAGAATTTCCTGGATCAATAAAACCAGCGGTAGCGTGAATAATAATACCAATTCTACCCAAAGACGATTTCCCCTCTAATCGCGCCACCATATTGGCAGCTAAAGTAATACGCTCTATAGTAACCCCCAAAGCAAACTCACCTGGATGCAGTACAAACGGCTGATTTTCTTTAATTTCTACTTTTTCCATTAAATTAGGAATTTTTTCTCTAACATCAATACAAACATGCCCGGTATTTTTAAAAACCAAAAATTGATTGTCCAAATGTAAATCAACCGAAGCTGGCTGAATGGCATCAGCAAATAATGGCTCTATTTTTATTTTACCCTGGGCTAATATTTTTTTGATATCAACATCTGAAAAAATCATATGGTTAGTTAATAGTTATTAGGATATAGTTCAGAGATTTAAAATTTATGCACTTTGTCTAATTTATTCTACTTCTGTCATTCCCGCGAAAGCGGGAATCCAGCATTAAAGACCTATTTTATTTTTATTAGTCTAGATTCCCGATCAAGTCGGGAATGACACTTTTTACTATGGCAGAAATAACACTTTACCGTGAGCTAGAAACAAGAAACTAGGAACTAAACAGCCAAAGGTACCGCCGGTCCCATAGTAGTAGTTAATACTACATTTCTAAGATAAGTACCCTTTACCCCCGTAGGCTTAGCCCGACGGATTGCCTGCATTAAAGCCTCGGCGTTTTCTTGCAGTTTGGCAGCATCAAAAGATAACTTGCCCACCATTTGATGTATGTTGCCTGATTCATCTACTTTAAAATTAATCTTGCCAGAATTAAGAGCCTGGACAACTTTGCCAACTTCTGGACTAATGGTTTCGGTTTTAGGATTGGGCATTAAACCTTTTTGCCCCAAAATCTTAGCAACTGATGCTAGTTTTTTCATCATCTCTGGAGTAGCCACCGCCACATCAAAATCACATTTTCCTGTAGTAGCAATTTTTTTAATTAATTCTTCACCCCCCACTAAAATGGCGCCGGCGGCTTTAGCTTCTTTGGTTTTTGTTTCTTCACAAAAAACTGCCACTCTTTTTAATTTACCCAAACCATGCGGTAGAGTAACAGAGCCGCGTACTTGTTGATTGGCTTGTTTGGTATCCACACCGAGTTTAAAATGCATTTCCACTGATTGGTCAAACTTAGGTTGAGGCATCTGCTTTAAAAGCTCTATAGCTTCTTTAATACTATAACGCTTACCCGGTTCAACTTGGGAACGGGCAACTGAATATCTTTTTCCCGATTGAGACATGAGATTTATTCTCCTGTTGGTAGTTTTAACGTCTCGCACTTATTGGGGCGGACTCCTACCTTAAAAATTAAAAATTTAAATATCAAAATGTAAAATTAATTTTATTTATCTTGTCATTGCGAGTGTTAGCGCCTGCCTACCACAGGCAGGAAGCAATCTAGACTGCTTCGCCAGCTTGAATAATTATCGAAGCTTTCTCGCGGTGATATAAACAATTTTCCTTATAATTAATAACTAAACTAGTCTTAAGCTGTATTTATATTCCGTCCTAATAGCTCTTTTCTAATCTGTTCCACTTGAGTAACTGATAACCCTGATATTTTATAACTATAAGCGCTTCCATAAGAACCGCCTCCACCAAGGAATAAAACTAAATTTAATAAATTTGCAAGTCCTGCTAACAAAGGAAGTTTCGGATTTATGATAACTTGCATAGTATACAAACCAAACAATCGAGATAACCAATTACCACTAATTATTACTTTTTTAACGCGATTATAGGATACTGATTTTCTTACCCAAAGACTACCTACGGGTAAATAAATAGTCATTCCAGTATCTCTAAATATTATTCCTGTAAACCTCCACCACAAAAACGCGGCACAAAACGCGATAAAACCAGGAAATAAAATAAGAACGGATAGCGGCCATCCGATGAACTCCGTCACTGTTGAAAGCGTAGGAATCTCATCACCCCCAAATGGTAATAAAAAAAACGCCCAAAATATCAGCCATAACAAAAAAAATGTAATGTAACAAGAAATAATCCCAGTAATGAGATAATACGTAAAGGCAAGCTGCGGTAAACGATATTTCATATTATTCAACTATAATCCCCATCTGCCGCGCTGTCCCTTCAATAATTTTCATAGCGGCTGCTAAATCATTAGCATTCAAATCTGGCATCTTAATTTTAGCGATTTCTTCAATCTGCTTCTTGGTTACCTTACCAACCTTCTCTTGTAATGGTTTACCCGAGCCTTTGGCAATACCAGCGGCCTTTTTTAATAATTCCGCAGCCGGTGGGGTTTTTAAAATAAAAGTATAAGTACGATCTTCAAAAACTGTAATCTCACAAGGAATAATATCGCTGCCCTTATCTTTGGTAGCGGCATTAAATTTAGTACAAAATTCTTGTAAATTTAAACCATGCTGACCCAAAGCCGGACCCACTGGCGGCGCTGGTGTAGCTTTACCCGCTGGTATTTGTAATTTGATAACTGTTTTTACTTTCTTACTTGCCATATAAAAATTAAAAATTTAAAAATCAAAGTAAAAAATTATATTTTTTGAATTTGTAAGAAATCAAGTTCCACTGGAGTTTCTCGGCCAAACATAGAAACCAAAACTTTAACTTTACCACGGGCTGGATCCACTTCGGAAATTTTACCATCAAAATCTTTAAATGGGCCGTCAGTAATCTTAACTGGTGTACCGGGCGTAACATCAACTTGATAAGTTGGCTCTTCAATACCCATTCTTTTTTGTAAAGATTTCATTTCTTCTTCAGAAACTGGAGTAGGAGTAGTACCGCTGCCAATAAACCCAGTGACATTAGGCGTATTGCGAACTACGTACCAAGAATCGTCTGTCACTGTCATCTCTACCAACACATAACCTGGGAAAATTTTTTCCTCAACCACTTTGCGCTTGCCGTTTTTAATACGAATCTTTTTCTCAGTAGGAATCAAAATATTAAAAATCTTATCACCCATATCCATTGATTCAATGCGTTGTTTTAAATTGCGGCTAACGTTCTCTTCATAACCAGAATAAGTATGCAGAGCATACCAACGTCTGCCTTGTTGTACTATTTGTCGCGGCATACTTGATAATTATTTAATAGCGATATAATAATCGCTCTAATCCTAAATTAAAAATATAATCCAAAGCGCCTAAAAAAATGGCTACGCCCAAAGAAATCCCAATCACCAACAAGGTATGCTGGGTGGTTTCTTTTTTAGTGGGCCAAACTACCTTTTTAAGCTCAACAATGGATTGCTTAAGATAATTAGTGATTTTACTAAGCATAAATTTTAAATTTGGTCTTTAAAAGCCCCTGCCGGGGCCTTAACAATCACTAGTCTATCATAAATCAAAAATGCTGGCAAGTACTTACTAGGAAACTAAAAAACCCCTAAATAAAGAGGGTTGGGAGATGATGGTGAAGATAGTTTAAGAATTAATTTTTCGTAGAGGGGTGTGCGGTTGCACAAGGGGCGGTTTTTTAGTAGGGGTTTGGGGATACAATTTAAATCTCTAGTTTTAAAGATCTAAATTGTATCCCTGTCACCACGCTACCAACCTGCCTATTTTTTCCTCTTGTTAATCCTCTCCACCATCATCTATCTTAATTTTACTCCTCTTTTTATAATTTGTCAAGCCGCGTCTGGCCGCTCGGTGGCTACCCATATGCCAAGCATATGGGTATGCCCGCCACCTCGCTGTCGTTTTGCGATCCAGACGCGGGAATATCTATTTGCGCTCTGAGTCCCCAATGCCAAGCATTGGGGCGTGTCGCGAAGGCGGTCAAATCAAATTGTGATGTTATATAACATATCCGAATATGCGAAGTTTTTGCCCGCTTCCTTATTATATTTCAAAAGAAAAAAGGACAAAAATTTGAGTAAAAATGAAATTCAAGTCCAAAAAATATAAAAATGAATTTTATTTTTTCCTCATATTCAGCGTTGTGCGATGCGTCCTTGCGGAAACTTACCTTAGATTATAACACTTTTAGAATTATTTACACGGTTCATGTAATGTTTTTGATGGATAGACTTTTAATAAAGCGGCTTCACTAGGGTAGGATTCAAGATATTTCTCTGATAAACTTTTCCAGTCAGAATCAGTATCACAATAATAGTATTTTGATGTAAAGTATCCTGAAGTGTAAAAAATATGTCCGCTTGCTTCGTCTGGTTGCATGACCGGCTCTTGTTGTTCTTTTATTGCTTCATCTTGTTGGGCAGGCAGCATAGATTGGCTCTCGGTAGTAGTTTCTTCTTCATTATTACAAGCATTAGCGTGCCATAGTCCGAGTTGATTTTCTCGAGCATAATTTTCTGCCTGTTTAAATTCGGTCTGATATTTGTAAGGAATTGTGTAAGTATATTCATAAGCATATCCATTTTCAATCATCCATTTGTTATAAAATAATCCATCTTCCCTATAAACGTAACGAGACAAGCGACCATATTTATCTCGGTTGTCCTGTGTCGGATCAGATTCTAATCTCACTTTTTGATTAAGCAAGATCTCGCTGGCTTTTTTTGAAGCCTCAATACCAAAACATTCCACTGTTTTTCGTGGATCAACGACTTCGGGTGTGTCTATGCCGATTAATCTCAATCTTTCTGTGATTCCATTCATATCAACGTCAATAGTATCGCCGTCCACGACTTTGGCAACAGTATAATATTCTGTTACATTTTCGGGCAGTTCAGTATTTTGGATATTGTCTTGACTATCCGTGGAGGCCGGATTTATTTCTGTTTTTTCTGGTTCACTGGGTGTAGTTTGTTCTTGCGCAATTTCTTGCGAAACATCATTGACTATTGGAACAGTAGAATCTTGTTCCTGTTTTTGAGGTGTGGCGGTTTGAACTACTTTATCCGTAGAGTGATTATTAAAGTTAGTAGTGGCACCAAAAATAACGAGACAAACTATAATAATGATTGCTTTAATTTTTTTGGTCAATTTTATTTTTATTGTCTTCTGTATAAAATTGAAACTTGGCGGTATTAATAACGCGGATATTACTAAAAAAGAAAGGCCTGGTATGAGGTCTGAAGAAACAGAAATAAATCCGATTAAGGCAAATAATACCCCAAATAGCCAGCTTAGTAAAAAAGCCAGTGAGCTTTTGCGGCTTAGAACGTTATCTTTTTGTGGCATAATCCTAAAAGTGTGAATTCTTAATTAAAGGAGTTTCCGCAAGGATATTTCACCTAATGTTTAGGAATATCTGAAGTTGCCGAAGTGAAACGAAGGCAATTTGCGAAAATTGCGAGCCGAGCAATTTTCCCGATATTCGGTGTTAGGCGAGGGTTCATTTCGGCTTCCTTATTATTTTATCCATACAAGAGCCGAAATGAAAGCGCGGCGTCCCCTTGAGTTTTACTCAATTTTTGTTTTTCCAGTTTATCTGTAAAATGTTTAAATAACGCTCTAAACAATTCTGTTAAATGGGCAATAAAATTACTGCGGTCGTTTTTATATTGCTGATTTTGAATATCTACTAATAGTGCGCCAACACAACGCTCGGCCATCATCATATCAAACTTTCTTTCAAAATCAGGATCTTTCATGACCACCGGAAGTTTTTTATATTTATCAAGCCAATTTTGCAGATATTCAATAATTTGCTCGACGCCGACGCTTTGGTCGCGCAAACTTTTAATGCCAGCCCAGAGATGAAAGGTGGCATCGTAGAATTCAGGGCGGTAAGACCAAAACAAATTTGACATCAATACATATTCTTTATCAGATAACTTGAAAATATCGTCATAGGTGAAATGCCCGTGCATGAATTCCATTTTGATTGATGGCAAATGCCTTCCAGCCAGAGAAAAAAATTTTTCCACTTTTTTTACATCAGCTTCAGCCAGATGTCCTTTAGTTTGCGCGATTTTTGTCCAATGCGAAACACGCTGAGCGGTAAATACCAAACTACTTTGCTCGTTCCGTTCTCTTTCAAAAAATGGTTCGCGCAAACATTTCGTTTTATATTCCTGATAGAGAGCGCAAAAATCGTTTATTTGTTCTTGGTTGGCGAAAGGGGGTTGATAAATTTGAGGCGCATCCACATATTCCAAAAGCAAATAGCCGTAGCCGTCTTTTTCATTCCATTTTGAGCCATCATATAATTCCGGTAATCTGATTTTTGCGCTCTCGTTCTGGTCGTTAAATCTTCTAATCATGTCTATCTCATCAACTTCTGGCTGAAGCCCCTGGATTTTTAGCACGGCTTGTTTATCTTGCCAAACCCCTTTATATATCAAGCTACCGACTTTATCCTTATCATAAATCTGGCCGCGAAAAATTTCTTTCTCTGGCTGGAAATTTGTTTTGGTCTTTATGGCGTCGAGCACTCCTTGTTCATGTTCTGCAAAATTGGCGTGTTCGAAATATTTTTCAGTAATTTTATTGCCCATGTTTTTGTCGCGTTTAAAAACAAAAATTGAGTAATATTTCGCCTAACGTCATGGATATACGAAGTTTTTCTGTAGCGTAGTGAAAGAAAAATTTGGGTGAGGGGCGAGCCGAGGACTGAACCGTATATCCCTTGTTATACACCCCGACGACCGAAGGGAGGAGAGCACAACGGGGCGCGACTGAAAGGAGCGAGTTCAAAAAATATTTTTCATTCAATTTCATTTTGACAGGCTTTTTATTCAAATAATAATGAATCTCGGCGGTCTAAAGCCCGCCGTATCACCAAAAAGGTGATTAATTTAGTTTGTTAAAGCTCGCTTCGCGAGAATGGTGTCGCATTCATCTCCAGCCTTAAAAGGCTGGGGTATTCTGCGACATTTAAATAAATTTGTTTTTTGTTTTGAATCTTTGGCAGAGGGGAATAAAAGGGGTGAATGCCAAAAATTCAAAACTCCTTATTTGAAATTTTTAGTGATTTTTAATAATTTAATGTATTTCTTAACTCTATTGTCATTATAGATCTTAACTGGTTGTTGTACTTTGAAAAACGCTTTTCCTTGTTTGATTTTTATGAAGTAAGAATCTAGAAAATCACCCAAATATACGATCTGTCTAGAAACCATTTTTTTCTTGTTTAAATAATCTTGCTTCAAAGCTTTTTCTTTAATCATTAATAACAACCTCTCAATAACAGAAAGTTTGATAAATAAAATAGCAAGTCTATCAATTATCATTCCAGGGCTTTCACTATAAAACTGCTTGGCAGGGCTTGATGGTTTTATTTGTTTTTTGATTTCAATATCAACTTGTCTAATCAAATCATTTCTTTTTTGGTTGGTTTTATCAATTTCTTGCTTGACGTTAGCAATGTATTCAGCGCCAAGATCCGCCATCCTTGCTGAATCCTCTAAATTCCACAACTTTTGATTTATCTCTATATTAGCTTTTATAAGATGATCTAATTTCCTTTTAATTACTAAGTTTGTTGATGCATTAGTAAGAAAGTTAGAAAAAATTTTTGAGATTTTTTTAAAATAAATATTTTCCATACATCAATCACTATTTTTTTCAATAAAAATTATATTTGGAAATTTTATCAAAGAATAATCAAAAACTGCTTTATTTTTATAATATGTATTAGGAAACAGTCTCACTTGTTTTCCCAATAATGTGGCGCATATAGCAACAT
>CAZGYI010000009.1:0-18111 GCA_964530635.1 uncultured Gammaproteobacteria bacterium
AATTAGTTAAAAAATTAGTGAAAAATCAGTGGAGGCGAGGTTATTCATTATTTTTGATTCTATATTCATACTTTTAAATTATGCCATAATTTAAAATTAGGGAAAAATGTCCGATCGGACAAAAATCCCCAATTTTATTTTAACTGTTCACAACTGGATGTTTGTTTGGTATATTAAAGTAGAAGATCAATGATGAAATTTTTCGCTAATTTAAAAGTACAATTCACAGTCACGATTCTGGCAAGTTTAGTGGTGAGTTTAATTTATCCTCGCGCCTATGCGGTAGGTGAGGGGAATTATAATCCTCAAGTTAAATTCAGCGCCGTTAATCAAAATCGCGCTTTGGCTAATAGTCGGTTGGCAGGTAAAATAACCAGTTATAGTTATTCGGTTGGTGAAGCCCAAGAGCAGGCGATTGGTAACTTACAAAAACAGCAGGGCGTTAATTTAATATCCTCGCTACGATATTATCAGTTATCTCTTACACCTAATGATCCAGGCTATGGCTGGCAAGAAGAATATTTACAAAAAATAAAAGCTCCGCAGGTTTGGGATAAAGTACAAACCAGTATTTATCGTCCAGTCATTGCCATTCTTGATTCAGGTGTAGATATTGATAATCCAGATTTACAATCTAATATTTGGTTTAATGCTTGGGAAGTGCCGGGCGATAAGATAGATAATGATAAAAATGGTTATGTTGACGATCAGTTTGGTTGGGATTTTGTACAAAACGTTCCCGACCCTAAGCCAAAATTTGAAGATGGTTGGACAGAAATAGCCATGCAACACGGCACAGTAATTGCTGGCGTAGCCGCGGCTGTTGGTAATAATACTCAAGGCGTGGCGGGAATACTTTGGTCGGCTCGGATTATGCCCTTGAGAGTTTTGGATGCCAAAGGAGTTGGTAATACAGTAATGGTGGCACGGGCCATTAATTATGCCATTGATAATGGCGCTGATATTATTAATTTAAGTTTTGTGGGGCCACATTCCGACCCGATTTTAGAAGATGCTATTAAGCGAGCATATCAAACAGGAGTTTTGGTAGTGGCAGCAGCTGGCGCAGAACAAGGTATTGGTATTAATTTAAACAAACAACCTCAATATCCGGTTTGCGATGATGGTTTTAATGGAGAAAATCAAGTAATCGGAGTAGTAGCGGTAGATAGCAATGATAAACTGGCAGATTTTTCCAATTACGGTTCGCGTTGTATTGATATGGCGGCTCCGGGGGTTAAAATATTTAGTACCCAGTTTACTGATATCAGTAAGGAGAAGTTTAAAGATTCTTATGGCGGTTGGTGGAATGGCACCTCGGTAGCGGCACCAATGGTTTCAGGCGCTTTGGCGCTATTAAAAGCTGCTTTTCCCAAGTATAGTCCCTCCCAATTAAGAGATATTTTAATAGCCTCCGGCGACCAAATTGATTTTTTAAATCCTAATTTTGCTGGACAGATGGGGCGGCGTTTAAATATTGACGAGGCATTTAAACTTGCTAGTGGTGTTAAATTTACTAGAAAAAATCCAATAGTTATAGGCCCGGTTAAAGAAATGAAAGCCGAAGTGCAAATATTTGATGTATCAGGCGAACAAATAACTTCATTTTTAGCTTACCATCCCAGATTTCAGGGCGGTATTAATCTGGCGGCGGGGGATATAAATGGTGATGGGCAGATTGATATTGTAACGGCTCCACGATTTGGCGGCGGTCCTCATATTAGAATATTTAATCAACGCGGTGAATTACTAAGTCAATTCATGGCTTTTCCTGAATCTTTTCGCGGCGGCACTACCGTAGCTTTGGCTGATATTAATAATGATCAAAGCGATGAGATTATTGTTGGCGTAGGAAAAGGCGGCGTGCCTACGGTGAAAATTTTTAATATGAACGGTGAAATGCAATATCAATTTTTACCCTATGATAACTCTTATTTAGGCGGAATAAATGTAGCTACCGGTGATGTTAATAAAGATGGCGTTCCAGAAATAATCGTTTCACCTCAAATGGGCAGTTTGCCAATTCGCGTGTTTGATAAATATGGTCGCTTGCGCAGCGAATTCAAAGCTTATCCTTTTAGTTTTAATGGCGGAATTAATATAGCAGTGGGTGATATTGATAATGATGGACAATCTGATATTATTACCGCTCCTGGTATTGGCGGGGGTCCGCAGGTTAGAATATTTAATTGGCAGGGCCGGCTTTTAAATCAATTTTTTACTTATGATAAAAATTTCCGCGGCGGAGTAAATTTAACTGTTGGTGATGTTGATGGCGATGGTCGCAATGAAATAGTTACAGCTCCGGCTTCGGCTGGCGGGCCTCATATTAGGGTTTTTAATTATCAAGGTCAAGTAATATCTAATTTCTTTATACAACCACAAACTTTCCGCGGCGGTTTAACCTTGTCGGTATTTCAATAGCGCAATCTTGACCAAGGTAATATTAGTAGAGAATGAATTGAAAAAAAATGCAATTTTTAGTATGATATTAATAGAGATTTTATTTAAATAAACTTTATTTTTCTCTTATGCAGCAATATAAACAATTATTAGATCGCCCTAATATTTTGGTGGCTGGAGGCGCGGGATTTATTGGTTCACATATCTGCGAACATTTGGTAGCCGCGGCTAATGTAATTTGTCTAGACAATTTTATTACTGGCCAGGAGGAAAATATAGATTTACTTTTAAAAAATCCTAATTTTGTATTTATTAAGCATGATCTGCGGGAAGCGATAGATTTAGAAAAATTTTCAGAATTAAACATTTTTAAAATAAAGTTTCAGGGTATTCAGCAAATTTATAATTTTGCTTGTCCAACTAGTCCGCGTGATTATAAAAAATTGCCAATTGAAACACTGGAAACCAATGCTTTAGCCACCAAGAATCTTTTAGCTTTAGCCTTAAAATATAAAGCGAAATTTGTTCACGCTTCAACCTCGGCTATTTATGGCGAGCCTCAACAAGAAGGAAAGATGTTTGCGGAAGATTACTGGGGATTTATAGATCCGGTTGGCTCAAGAAGTTGTTATAACGAGGGCAAACGTTTTGCTGAAAGTCTGATAGTAAATTATGGCAAGCATCAAGGAGTAGATTGGAAGATCGCCAGGATTTTCAATACCTATGGTCCTCGGTTACGTATTAACGATGGCAGACTGATACCTGATTTTGTGGTTAAGGCTATTACTAATCAACCTTTGATAATTTTTGGCTCTCCACATACCAAAGCAACCTTTTGTTATGTCAGTGACATAGTTGATGGTTTAATTAAATTAATGCGATTTGAAGGATGCGGTATCTTTAATTTAGGCAATCCAGAAATTCATGAAATTGGTGAAATAGCAGCCAAGATTATATTATTTACCAAATCGCCATCAAAAGTAGAAATTAATTCAGAGATTCCCGATTATATTGTGCGCCAAGGAATTCCTGATATTAGTAAAACCAAAGAACAATTAGGATGGTTTCCTTTAGTTTCTTTGGACGAGGGTTTAAAAAAGACTATTGATTATCTAACAGCCCACCGCAATGTTTTGGGTATTGAGCATTAGTATTTATGCTTGAGTTGTCAATATTTACATCAGAATCAGTAACCGAAGGCCATCCCGATAAAATATGTGATCAAATATCAGACGCAGTTTTAGATGATTTAATTAAACAAGATCCTAATACTCGAGCTGGTATTGAAACTTTCGCGACTGCTGGCGTGATTGTAGTGGGCGGTGAAGTATCTACCAAAGGCTTTGCTGATGTGCAAAAAATTGTACGGCGGGTTTTAAAGAATATAGGTTATGATAATCCTGATTATGGTTTAGATTGGGAAGATACTGGCGTGTTAGTTTCTTTACATGAGCAAAGTTCTGATATTAAAAGAGGAGTGGTATTAAATCATCATCGCTTAGGGGCCGGCGATCAGGGATTAATGTTTGGTTATGCCTGTCGAGAAACCGCGGAGTTGATGCCTTTGCCGATTATGCTGGCACATAAGTTAGCCCGGCGATTAACTTTGGTGCGTAAGAAAGAAATTTTATCTTATTTAAGACCCGATGGCAAAACCCAGGTGGCTGTAGAATATAAACAAGGAAAACCTTGGCGTTTAAATAATGTGGTGATTGCTGCTCAGCATCATCCCGATATTAATTTAACTAGAATTAGGAGAGATATTATTCGTACGGTTATTAAACCAATTTGCGGCAAGTTGATAGATAGCCAAACTAATTTTTTTATTAATGTTACTGGTCGTTTTGTATCAGGTGGGCCAGAAGCTGATACTGGTTTAACTGGGCGTAAAGTAATTGTGGATACTTATGGCGGCCGAGGTCGGCACGGTGGCGGCTGTTTTTCCGGAAAAGATCCATCTAAAGTTGATCGTTCAGCTTCCTATATGGCGAGGCACATTGCTAAAAATATAGTAGCGGCGGGGTTGGCTCAAGAGTGCGAGATTCAGCTGGCTTATGTGATAGGAAAAAGCGAACCCTTAGCGGTTAATGTGGAAACCTTTAGTTCTGAAAAATTAGCCAAAGGGCGTTTAACTGAAATTATTAGAAAACATTTCCCCTTGACTCCGCACGGCATTATTGATTATTTAAAGTTAAGAAAGCCGATTTATCAGCAGACAGCTGTTTATGGCCATTTTGGACGTCACGAACCATCATTTACTTGGGAGAGTCTAAATAAAGTTAAAATATTACAGCGTTATTTATGAAAGTTTTAGTTACGGGAGGAGCTGGATTCATTGGTTCTCATTTAGTAGATAGCTTAATAAAGCAAGGTTTTAAAGTTACAGTAGTTGATAACCTCGCTACTGGTCACAAGGAGAATTTATCCCGCCATGCCCAATTTTATAAACTAGATATTCGTTCTCCCAGAATCAGGGAGCTGTTTAAGAAAATTAATCCGGATGTTGTTTATCATTTAGCAGCGCAATTAAATGTGCTAGAGTCTTTGGTTGATCCAGTAACTGACGCCGAAATCAATATAGTTGCTTCCTTAAATGTATTGGAAGCAGTTAGGCAGTTGTCAGTGAAAAAATTTTTATTTGCCTCTTCAGGTGGTGCGGTTTACGGAGAGTCGCCGGTGATACCAACACCAGAAACCCAAGAAGCTAATCCTATTTCGCCTTATGCTGAAGCCAAATATACTCTTGAAAGATATTTAAAATTTTACAGCCAGCATCACGGATTGCCTTATATAGTTTTTCGCCTGTCTAATGTTTATGGTCCGCGGCAGGATTCCACCGGCGAATGTGGCGTGGTAAGTATTTTTATAAATAAACTATTAAAAAATCAAGAATTACCCATTAACGGCACCGGTCAGCAAACTAGGGATTTACTTTATGTAGCGGACGCAGTTAAAGCTTTAATGTTGGGATTAGAAAAAGGCAGAGGAATATTTAATATTGGTACTAGTCAAGAGATATCGGTTAGGGATTTGGCAGTATTATTAGGTAAGGTTTCTGAAATCGTTCCTAAGGTTTCGTATACCCGAGGGAGAGGATTTGGCGATTTATCGCGTAGCGTTTTGGATAATAGTTTAGCCAAACGCCAGTTAGGTTGGCAGCCAAGTTTTACTTTATCTCAAGGTTTAGAAGAAACTATTAATTGGTTTAAGAATTAAGTTTATGATCGTTGTAATTATACCGGCTTATAATGAAGAAAAAACCATAGCTCAAACAGTTAGCGCTTTATATCCTTTAATAGATCGGGTGGTAGTAGTGGATGATGGCTCTTTAGACCAAACAGCAACTAAAGCCAGAGCCGCTGGAGCTTTGGTAGTTAGCCATTTAATCAATCGTGGTTATGGCGCCGCTTTAGTTACCGGGCAGGATTTAGCTTTACGGCTAGGCGCTGATTATCTAGTTCATTTTGATGGCGATGGACAGTTTGAGTCCAAAGAAATAACCAGGCTGTTAGAGCCGTTATTACAAGGTAAAGTTGATATAGTTTTAGGTTCTAGATTTTTAACTAACAATAAAATTCCTTGGTTGCGCCGGATTGTTTTAAAACTGGCCATTTGGTTTACTTGGGTTTGGTCGGGTATTAAATTAACCGATGCTCATAACGGTTTTCGGGCTTTAACTAGAAAGGTGGCTCAACAATGGCGCTTGCAGCAAGATCGTATGGCTGTAAGTTCGGAAATTATAGATGAGATAACTAGATTAAAGCTGCGTTATATGGAGGCGCCGGTTACTGTGCATTATACGCAGTATTCTTTAACCAAAGGACAATCTAATTTAGGCGCTTGGCGTATTATTAAAGATTTATTTTTAACTAAGTTTTTAAGATAACATGTCTATTATTCAGATTTTTATTTTAGTATTCGTGGTTTTTGTCTGGTGGCGACTTTATCGACGCTGGCAAAAAGATGAATTAAATATTCATGAATTTATTGAATGGTTCTTATTTTGGTTAGTGGTAGCGGTTTTAGCTATTTTACCTGATACCACCAGTTACTTAGCTAATCTTTTAGGCGTGGGGCGGGGAGTAGATTTAATAATTTATCTTGCCTTATTGGTAATTTTTTATTTATTATTTAAGATTTTTGTGAAATTAAAAAAAGACGAACGCGATATTACCAAGATAGTAAGAAGTTTATCACTCAAAGATGATCAAGATAAAAAATCTTAAATCAGATTTTTATGAAAATCGCTATCGTGATCGTTGCTTATAATGGTTTAAAATACCTGCCACAAACCTTGGCTAGTTGTTTTAAATATGCAGTTAGGATTCCGATTTATTTAGTAGATAACGCTTCCAGCGATGGTTCAGTTGATTATGTAGCGAAAAATTGGCCACAAGTTAATCTGTTGCGTCAAACCGTTAACGCAGGCTTTGCTCAGGGTAATAATATTGGCATTAAACAAGCTATGGCCGATGGCGCTGAGGCTGTTTTTTTATTAAACCAGGATGCGGAGTTAACCAAAGGTTGTTTGGAACAGTTGGTAAATTTTATAGCCAAAAATGATAAAGTGGCAGCAGTGCAGCCTAGAATTAATTTAGCTGACGGACGAATTAATAGTTTAGGAAATTTTTTTCATTATTTGGGTTTTGCTTATGCTGGCGGTAATGGTTGGCGCCTAGAGGAGGCGATGCGTCGCTTGCCTTGGTTTAGAAAACAGACTGAACCGGCTTATCTTAGCGGCGCAGCTTTGTTATTAAGAGTAGCGGCTTTAAGGCAGGTTGGTTTATTCGATGAATATTTGTTTATGTATCACGAAGATTTAGAATTAAGTTTGCGTTTGCGTTTGGCTGGCTGGAGTTTACAAGTTTTACCCGAAGCGCAAGCGGTTCACCATTATAAATTTGCTGGCAGCATAGCCAATTACTATTATATGGAACGCAACCGTTTCTTGGTTTGGTTTTCTTATTTTAAACCAGCCACTCTAGTTTTATTATTTTTACCTTTATTATTTTCGGAATTGGCAGTTTTATGCTTTAGTTTAGTGTCCGGTTGGTTTAAGGAAAATATTAAAGTTTTAACTTGCTTATTTAAAATAAATACTTGGAAATATATTGTCCGAAAAAGAAAAGAACTAGCTGATTTAAGGAAAGTTTCTGATAAATATTTATTAAGTTATGCTGCGGGCGGTATTGATTTTCAGGAAAAAGATTCCTGGTATGTTTCTTATCTATCTAATTCGATTGCTAATTTGTTTTGGTTTATTATTAAACCTTTAATTCTTTGGTAATGAAAGTAGCTCAATTAACATGTGTTTGGCCGCCATCTATCGGCGGTATAGGGAAAGTGGCTTTTGAGTACTCAAAAATTTTAGCAAACGATTATCAGGTTACCGTTTTTACTCCACAGTACAGAAAAGATCAGCAAGTAGAAAAAATTGCCAACCTCAGGATTGAATTACTTCCCAGTATTTTAAAAATTGGCAACGCGGCTTGGTTGCCGCAATTAACCTCTAAATTGAAAGAATTTGATATTATTCATCTGCATTATCCTTTTTTTGGCGTGCAGGAGTTTATCAAAGCGAAATTGCCTGCTAAATTGATCGTAAGTTATCATATGGTAGCAACAGCCAATGGTGTTAAAAGATGGCTGTTTAATTTAGACTCAAGTTTTTCAGAAAGAAAATTAAAGCAGGTAGTTAAAATTTGGCTGGTATCGTCTGCTGATTATGCCGAACATATAGTTAGGCC
This sequence comes from uncultured Gammaproteobacteria bacterium, assembly GCA_964530635.1. Classification (GTDB taxonomy): domain Bacteria; phylum Patescibacteriota; class Patescibacteriia; order Veblenbacterales; family UBA10138; genus CAZGYI01. Next base: position 8,151 of record CAZGYI010000009.1, read on the forward strand.
AAGATTAGGGCAAGGGGTAGAGATAAAGATTCTGCCTTTTGGCGCGGATGATGAATTTATTCCCGGGAATAAATCAGAACACCTTTTGCTTAAACTAAATATTAAACAAGGCGCTCCGGTTTTGCTTTTTGTTGGCGGATTAGATCAAGCTCATTATTTTAAGGGAGTTGATATTTTAATTAAAGCGTTGGCTCAATTGCGAGATAAAGATTTTAAAATGATTATAGTTGGTGAGGGTAATTTAAAAAATTATTATCAGAAGCTAGCTAAGAAATTAGGTCTTGGAACAAAGATAATTTTTACCGGTTATTTAACCAACAAAGAATTACCTGATTATTACCGTTTGGCCGATGGATTTATTTTTCCATCTCTTAATCAAGCCGAAGCCTTTGGTTTAGCTCTCCTGCAGGCTCTGGCTTGTGGCGTGCCAGTGGTAGCTTCTAATTTAGTCGGAGTTCGTTCCTTGGTGATACCCGGAAAAACCGGTTTATTAGTTGAGCCAGGAGACACCGTGGCGTTGACACAGGCAATTAGTAAGTTAATTACCAGACTTCCCGAAGCTAGAGTTTATGGACAAACTGCTGCTAGAATAGTAAGTAATCAGTATCGTTGGCAGATTATTGGTAAAAAATTATTAGAAATTTATAGCGAATTATGAAAATCTCCATTATTACTAATTTATATCCTCCTTTTGTCCGTGGCGGCGCGGAATGGTTAACCTATTTAATTGCTCTTGAGCTAGTTAAAGCAGGGAATGAGGTTTCACTAATAACCACTGCCCCTAAAAATTCTTTAAAATATCAGCCAGTACAGTTGATTAAAGAAAACGGCATGACAGTTTATAGATTTTGTCCGGCTAATATTTATTATTATTTAAATGCCAATAAATATCCGAAAATATTTAGATTATTTTGGCAAATAATAAATTTATTTAATATTCAAGCTAGTTCAGTTATTAAAAAAATATTAATTAAAGAAAAACCGCAAGCGGTAATCACTGCTAATTTAATGGGTTTAACTTTTTTGTTACCTAGACTTTTAAGACAGCTGTCTTTAAAACATTTACATATAGTTCATGATGTACAATTACTGCACCCCTCGGGACTTTTTATAGTGGGTAGACAATACAGTAGCTTTTGGACAAAATTTTACCAGTTTTTAACGCGTTATTTATTTAAATCCCCCCAGATAGTTATTTTTCCTTCGCAGTGGTTAAGTCAGGAATATAGCAATAAAAATTTTTTTCCTCTGAGCAAAAAAGTTGTACAGCCCAATCCAGCTCCCGCCGGTTTAGTAAAAATAACTAAACCAGAATTTACTAATTTAAAAATACTATATCTGGGGCAAGCGGAAGAGCATAAAGGAATTTTTTGGCTGGTAGAAGCGCTAAAATCTTATCAAGCAAAAGGTTGGCAATTAGAAATTGTGATAGTTGGCGAAACAGGAGACAGAGAACGTCTTCATAAATTAGTGGTTGATGATCGGCGATTTGTTATTTTTGATCGTTTAACTCAAGCAGAAATAAATAAAAAATATCAAGCAGCCGACGTAGTAATTATACCCTCTTTATGTTTAGAAAATTATCCGGTAACTATTCAATATGCTTTTGGAACCAGCACCCCGGTGTTAGCGGCTAAAGTTGGCGGCATACCAGAATTAGTTAAAGAGGGAAAAACCGGCTGGTTGTTTGAGGCAGAGAACAAAGAAGATTTATTAAGAAAGTTGGATTATTTATTAAATCGTCCTCAAGTAGTTACTGAAGTTGCTCATACCATAACTAAACACTATCAGCCAACAACTTTGGTTGAGTATATTGATAAACTTTTAGTTTGGTTAAATAAAAGTTAACTGTAAAGAAATTCTGCGTTTTGGACAATATTGGCTAGAAGTTTAACTACCGTAATTGGCCCCACTCCGCCGGGAGTGGGCGTAACCAAACGTGCTTTTTTAGCCACTTCAGCGATGTTTATATCACCAGTTAATTTTCCTTGATAAATAGAAAAGCCCGCGTCAATTACTATAGCGCCAGGTTTAATCATTGAGCCGCGAATCAAATTACGTTTACCCACCGCACTGATTACTATGTCGGCCGGTTTGGTATAGCGGCTTAAATTTTTTGTTGACTGTCCGCAGACTGTTAAAGTTACTGGCAGTTGCATTAAAAGATTGACTAGCGGTTTCCCAATCAGCCAGCCGCGACCCACCACAGTCAAATGCTTACCCTTAAGCGGTATTTTATAATAGCGTAATATTTCTAAAATAGCGGCCGGGGTTGGCGGTTCTAGTCGGTTTTTTGCCGAAGCTAGCTGCCCCCAGGTGGTATAAGTCATTAAGTCAATATCAAATTCTGGCCGGATGGCATTAAGAATCTTTTTGTCATCATATTTTTTAGGCAGAGGTAATTGCACTATCAGTCCGGATATTTTTTGCTGCTGAATTTTTTTAATCTTGGTAATTATTTGTTTATCAGATAGTTTAGTAGATAAATGATAAAGTAAACACCGAACCCCGATTTGTTTAGCCAGTTCTTGCTTTTTTCTAATATAGGTTAAAGAAGCGGGATTATTACCAACCAATACTATAGCGAGTTTGGGAATAATTCCAGCGCGTTTTAATTTTGAAATCCTGGGTTTAAGTCTATTAATTATTTTATCAGCAATTTGTTTACCATTGACTAACATAGCTTAACGTTATAATTATAACGGGCTTTTGATATTTTTTAAAGCCGGATTAGTTACTTTGGTATAAATTTGCGTAGTACGAATATTGGCGTGGCCTAAAAGCATTTGCACATATCTAACATCAACCCCATTTTCCAACAGATGGGTGGCAAAGCTATGGCGCAAAGAATGAAAAGTAGCGTCTTTTTTGATACCCGAGTCACGTAGGGCATTTTCAAAAACTTTCTGCGCCGTTCTTTCGGTCAATTTACCGCCGCGCTCTGATTCAAAAACAAATTCGTTTTCATGCTGAAGCGCGATAAGTTCGTGCAAGTCCGCCTTCAATTTTTCTGGAAAAACGGTGATTCTGTCTTTATTTCCTTTAGCGCCTTTGAGATGTATCGTCAGCTCGTCAAAATTAATGTCTCTCACGTGCAAATTTATCACTTCGCTTACTCGCAGTCCCGCACCGTAAGCGAGCGCGATAAGCAACTTATGCTTTGAATTTTCCAGTGAACTGATAATTTTCTCTATTTCATTCCTGGAAAGCACCACTGGCAACTTGCTCGCAGTCTTGGCGAATTTTATCTCAATGGGCACGTTGCTTCTAAATATTTCGCGATAAAAATATTTAATCGCTTGCAGATAAAGATTAACAGTTTGCGAAGATGATCCCCTTTCTCGTTTTTCTAATAAGTATTTTTTGATTAATGGCGCGTCCGGATCCCTTTTGACGTTTTTAATATAGCGAAAATAATCCGCTAGGCACGAAACATAACTTTTAATCGTTTTATGGCTATAATTACGCAGCTTTAGTTCGTTTTCAATTCTTTGCAGAAGCTCTGGTAATTGCATGAAATTTGTGCTACATTTAAGCAAGATAATATTGCCTTAATATTACTACATATTCGCATAATACACAATTAATCAACCAATATGCGAAGGATATTCGCATATAAACGAGTTAAGTGAAATTGCCTTTCGCCCTTCATGTTTCGTAAACTTAATAAAGTATTCTCTAATTTAAATATCATGCGAGCATTGCTATTCCATTGTAAAAATTACGGCGTAAAAATTGATAGGATGTCTAATCGTCCAGAAGATATTACGCCAGAAGAAGTTAGCGAAAATGAGCAACACTGCAAAGATTGTGTTGTTGCTTTAATTAGTGTTGAGAAAGATGATGATGCTAAGAAAACTTCTTCTGGCTTATCAGATGAAGTCGCCAAAATGTGCAAAGAGGTAGGACATAAAAATGTAGTAATTCTTCCATTCGCTCATTTATCAAATAATCTTGCCAAAGCAAAAGATGGGATAAAAATAGTTTCGCTCATTGAAGAAAATTTGAAAAAAGAGTTTAATGTGTTGAGAGCACATTTTGGCTCACATAAAGAATTACTTCTGGACATTTACGGACATCCTGGCAATGCTCGCTATAGAGAATTTTAAGAACGGGCGAAAGACAACTCAAGCCACGCTGCGCTCTCACTCCGCTCCGCTTCGTTCGGGTCACTTAACACGGGATAAAAGGAAAAATGCTCGGCTCGCATTTTTCCCAAATTTTGCTCCGTTTCACTCCGCAAAACTTCTTTTATCCCGATACGTTAGGCGAAATATTACTCAATTTTTGTTTTTTAGTGCGATAAAAATATGGGCAATAAAATTACTGAAAAATATAAGGAATTTTGACAGGCTTTTTAAAAGGGGAATAAATTTATTTTTTAATTTTTATAGAGGGGAATATAAGGTGTTTTCTCCGCTACGCTACGGAAACGAATTTATTAGATAAATCGCTATTTAGTGATAATATGAAAAAACATTTAATTATAGCATCATATGACGGTATTAGCACTCATTATTGTGGCGTAGGCACAACTACTCAAGATACTATTTTTTCTTTGGCAGATTTACTAAAATCTAAAAAAATAAAAGTTAGCTTAGCTTACATTTCAGCCGATCCAGATGGAAAAGTATTTGATCAAAAATCTTTAAAAAATAGCGTCAAACTTGTAAAGAGGACAGGTGGTCATTTAATTCCTCTTTGTAATGGAACGGCTGGTTTTAGTGATTATGATATGTGGCAAAGTTTTCCTCAATGGGAGTATGCATGTGCATCCTTAGCTTCAGCCCTGAATATGATTTAAAAAATAATGAAGATAATGTCATAATGCTACATGATGCACCCTTTTTATTGTTTCATAAATTTAAGCAACAAGTTTTTAATAAAAAGCTTAGGTGTTATTATATGCCACGTAGTTCTGGCTTAAATCATAAATTTGGAGATAAGAAATGGCGACAAAAAAGGGTAAAGTTTGAAAAAGAGGCTTTTCAAGCTATTCAAAATGACCCCAATTCTGCTGTGCTTGCAATAGGTAGAAATTTTGGACAACATTTATCAAATGACTACAATCTTTCTCTTGCCAGAAATGACTATTTAGTGAATGGTCTCTATTTTAAAAATTTTAAAAAATATTTAAATCGAAAATTCGATATATCTAAGCTTAAAGAATTTGGCATAAAAATTAATCCTGAATCGAAAATTATTTTTAGTTGGGGGAGAGCTTCTATTGCAAAAGGACTAAAAGAATTACTGGAAGCCTGGCAACTGGCTGCTAAGTTTTTACCAAACCACTATATGATTATACAAGCGCCCAATAATTCAGGAGAGGATGCTTATTTTAAACTTTTAAAAAAATATGAAAAGGAAATTCCGAGGACAATTATAATCGATGACTTTAATCCGAAAATATGGCAGACCATACTGCGTACTCGAAATACTGATATTGTATGCATCCCCTCTACAATGGATCCTAATCCTCATACTCCAATTGAGGCAAAATTATTTTCTAAAGCTATGGAATATGTGATTATTGGCAGTAATATTGATGGTGTAATAGATACTTTTACAAACAAGGAATGTTTGTGGGTTAATCCGTATGATAAAAAAGATTTTTCAAATAAAATTCTTAAAGCAGCAAAATTAAACAACAAAGAGAGGCATAATATGAGGAAAGCTAATAACAAAAGTCTTTCTGTATATGACTATACAAAAACTATTTATAGTTTTCTTAAAAGAATTAAATTTATATGATTTTTCGTTGGTCAATTTGGGGAAGGGGTTTAGAAAAAAATATTGAGTTGCTTCATTATAGTATCCTTTCCTTTAAAAAACAGTTTGGAGATGATCATCGGTATATTGTTTATACTGACAATTCTGATTTTGTTTTAAAATATATAAACGCAGACGTAGATGTTAGAAAATTTTCCGCGTCAGACGCGAATTCTCAATTTTGCATTTCCTCTAAAGCAACTTGGCTAAAGTGGTGCCCCTCGTCACGACTAGATATTAAGCAAGATGAGTTTCATATAGATTCGGATGTATTTTTATTAAAATATCCCAAAGAGATCGACACCTTTCTCTCCGATCCAAAAATGAAGTTTGCTATTATGGACGAATTTTGTGGTCAATCTTATCAGCATGGAGCGATGCACAAAAAAGCTTCAGCAAACACCCCTTTTGTAAATGCCGGGTTTTTTATACAAAAGGCAAGCTATAATATTTCTGACAATTTGATTAAAGAATTAAAATGGTGGAAGAAGAACATAAAACCTGACGAACAAACTCACCATGATGAACAGGGCGCCCTAACAATAGCGCTTACTAAATACTACAAAAATAATGAGCTATTTATTCTACCAAAGAAGAAGTACATTATAATCAGCCAGACTTCGAACTCAGGTATAAAAAATTTGAACAAAATAACGTTATTCCATGCCACTTACCCAAATCATCCAGCCTTTTATAAATTTAAGCATATTTTAAAGAATATTACATCTAAGTAAAATATAAATTTTAATAATTTTAATATATGAAAACAAATAATGTCGTAGCAATTATCATGTCTGTTCGAGATGAAGAATCAATTATTGATTTAAATATTTCTTATCATCTTGATCTTGGTTTTAATTATATTTTTATTGTAAATCATTGTTCAACTGATAAAACCAACAAAATATTGGAATCATATAAAAAAGACTCGAGAGTTGTTGTGGTTCAGGAAAAAAATCCAGTTTTTGATCATGCAAAGATTATAAATAATCTAATTAGCTATGCTAATAAGAATTATAAAATTGATTGGTTTATTTTTTTAGACGCTGATGAATTTCTTTCGATCAGAGATAGAAAAATTCACCACTTTACAAATCGTTTAGAGGAAAATAACATTCCTTACGCAACTATTGGTTGGGTGAATGCACTTTTTGATTACACGCATTCAGATTATACGTGCTCTCCAATTCATCCTATAGATACAACAAAATATTATTATCCATGGCCAGAAAAGAAATGGCAGGAATACGGTCATTTTCGGAAAGCTATTGTGAAAAACCACAAAAATATAGAGTGTGTTGTGGGAGGGCATTATGTAAAAACCGAAAATAATCCTTCCTTTTTTGGAGAATATAATCGAAATCCTTTTATTGTACCAAAAAATGAAGCTAGGTTATTACATTTTGAATTTAGAGATAAGGCAGAGATAGTATACAAGAAATGGGAAAAATTAGCGACATTTGAAAAAGACTCAACTTCAAATATCAACTCTCCTTGGCTTGAAAGAATACGAACAATTAGAAAATATGTCGAAGATTTTAAAGATAATATTAATGAGATTAATAAAAAATGGTTTTCTGAACATAGATCATTTTGGGGAACAATTATACCGGAGGATAGAATCATTTATGATACCGCACTAGCGATTTGGTATAGAAAATATTTTAGAAAAAAAGTTGAGAGTGGAAAAGTAAAATCAGTTTGCTTAGTTCGAAGCGGCCACTTAGGCGACGTAATTATGACAGAACCGGTCGCGCGCTTTTTATCAAAATATGTAAAGAATGTTTGCCTAGCCACTAAAATAGAAAATATTGAATCATTACTCAAAACTTATAACAAAGTTTATTCGTATAACCAAATCAACTCCAGAGAAATTAATTGTGACATAATGATAAAGTTGGTTTATGAACTTAGCGACAACCAAAAAACATATATTCAAGGATACATGGAATCCGTTGGCTTTGGTGAAGTTAATATCAGGGGAATTCCAAGATTAAAAATAATTGGGATAGTATTATTAATAGTGATTATATTTTAATAGCTCCTTTTACAAGTCAATGGGAAGAGAAAAAAAGGAATTGGGGGTATGATAAATTTGTCAATTTGTCTAAATTATTAAAAGCAGAATTCAATATCAAATGTATAATGCTCGAAAAAAAACACTCTTTTAGTGAAATGATCTCTCTTATTAAACATTGCAAATTTTTTATTGGAAATGACTCTGGGCCATCGACAATTGCTCAAAGCTTTAAAAAGAAATCTTTTATTATTTTTGGAGCAACTCGTCCTGTTTATATGCATAAATCAAAGTTCGTTATGCCTATTTATGACAGAAATAGGCATAAACTTTGTAAGCATAAATCAAGACAAGAAGAAATTGACTGTTGTGAAGAATTTTGCATGGAAAGAATATCCGTTGATAAAGTTTTTAACAAAATTAAGTCAAATGTATGAATGAAACAAAGCTAGAAATCAAATTAGCTTATATTAATGGTTTAAAAGAAATAGTTTTAAACGAAATAAGCCAATACCCAGACCTTCATGTCTCTAAAGAAGGGGGAGATTTTATTTATCTGGACTTTATTCAAAATATTGCTCAAATTACAGATTTAAGAAGTGTTTTGCGCGCTTATATAATAGCACAGAATAAGAAATATACACCGCTTTATATCTCAAATCATAAATCAATCTTGGGCAATCTTATTAACCTGGTTATTGAAGGTAAGAAAAATGAATTTAAAACTTTTAAAATAGTTTGCGCTGGTTCAGATTCACTAGAAGTCCGAAGCATTGCTAGGTTCATACAACAAACATATAAATTAACCGAGGAAGAAGATGCTGATTTGAAAATACATATTATTAAAACTTGCGGAACCTGGGAAATTGGTGTTCAAATTACTCCAATACCATTATCTAACAGAAATTATAGGGCGAGAAGTATGGCGGGCGCAATGAATCCAACAATTGCGTATGCGGTGAATTTTCTTTCTAAATTGGAAAGAGCTGAATCTTATTTAAATATTTTTTCTGGAAGTGCGACATTACTTATTGAAGCTGGTCAATGTTATCCAAATCTAAAAAAATTAGTTGGTTTTGACAAGGATAAAAAAACCATTTCTTTGGCTATGCAAAATATAAAAAAGGCAGGATTAATTAAAAGAATACAGCTGAAGGAAGAATATATTTGTGACAAGCCTCAGCTAGGCAAGTTTGATGTTATTACCGCTGATTTGCCATTTGGTATGCTAGTGTCGAAATATGAAGATTTAGATAGTCTTTACAAATGTTTTATTGAATATTGCCAAGAAACATTAAATCAAGGGGGCAGATTAGTTGCTTATACGAATGAACATAAAATTCTAACAAAAATTATCTTGGATTCAAAATTTAAGATTATAAAAACCTTAGAATTAAAACTCTTAACAACGGAAAAGGCATATCTTCATCCAAAGATTTTTGTATGCGAGCTAAAACAAAATTAAGTGAAGAGTAAATTTGCATATTTATAATAGCCAACTATGAAAGAATTTAATTTAAGAAATTATTTAGAAAAATATGAAAATACAAAGGTAGATTTTTTTCGTTTCCCGGGTAATTATGGCGACTCTCTCATCTGGCATGGAACAAAAAGATTATTGTCATTGTTGAATATCTCAGAGCAAAATGTTGATATTTCTTCTCCGAAGTATAATAATATTTTATTTATTGATGGTGGGGGTAATTTTGTTGACTTCTACTCTGATATTAAAAATTTTTTAATTAAGAAACCTGCTTTATATAATGAGATAGTCATTCTTCCGCACACAATATTTGGCGAGGAACAAATTAAAATTTTAAATAATACCTCAAGCAAATTAATTATTTTTTGCCGTGAAAAAATATCAGCAAAATTTTTAAACGACAACCTAAAACACGGTAAAGTATATTTGTGGCATGACTGTGCGTTTTATAATCAACTTCCTTTCGTACCTACAGGAAGTGGCACCTTAAATGCTTTTCGATTAGACAAAGAATCAAAACTACACTCATTACCCACCCCGAACAATGATATAGCTCGTAATGGATATGCTACCAAACCCCTAGATGAATTTATTAATATATTACAAAAGTATTACCAAGTTAATACTGATAGATTACATGTTGCTATATGCGCCACATTATTGGGAAAACAAGTGAGACTGTTTCCTAATAC
>CAZGYI010000010.1:0-18081 GCA_964530635.1 uncultured Gammaproteobacteria bacterium
ACAGTTACTATGGGCGCTGATAAAACTGTCAGTGTTAGTTTTGAATTGCTCCCGTCTTATACTTTAACAGTAAACCCTCCTAGCAACGGTTCTGTTACCGGCCCTGGTATTAATTGTCCTGGCGATTGCAGCGAAATCACCACAGCCGCTGCTGTTGATTTAACTGCCAAGCCAGCAGCTGGTTATAACTTAGCCCAATGGCTTGGCGACGTTAGCCACTGCGGCAGCGCTGCCACTTGTACAGTTGATATAGGCGCTAATAAAACTGTCAGTGTTGAGTTTACTAAATTAACTCATACTTATAATTTAGCAGCGGGTTGGAATTTTATTTCTTTGCCGTTTAATGTTGCAAACTCGCATTATAAGACTTTATTTCCCAATGCTAAATCGGCACTTAAGCATAAGCAAGAACCAATAGATTATCTGGAAGTAGGGTATGCTTATTGGATTAATAATAATAAGGCAGAAGCAGTAACTATTATTGGCACTTCTGCTATAGCAACATATACTCGGTTTTTTGAAGGAGGGTGGCGCGGATTTGGTTCTTTATCTAAAGAGGTGAATTATTCTTATGATTCCAGTTCTCCGCTTAAAACAATAATATTTGATCCTGATACCGTTATCTTTACAAGTAAAATTCAGAAGTATGACGCCAGCTTGCAACAGTGGGTTGTTTTAAGTGGAGATTTTCCTATTGAGGTGGGAGTTGCTTATATAGGAAACTTGAGCGGTGCTGCTAATTTGACTGTTCAAGACATTACTCAATAAGAATTCAATACATAAGAAATATGTTTAATAATTAAACAAAACAATTATGGCGATGTTTGATAATATAACTAATCAACCTAAAAAAACTTCGGTAGAAGATATTTTTGCCGATACCGAGGTAACCCCTGCCACTACGCCTCCTCCGGCGCCAGCGGGCGGAGGTTTGGCGCCGCCGCCTCCACCGCCTGATAAATTTGGTTCGGGAATTTCTTTAGTAACGCCAACCGTCCCCTCTTCTTTTGGCAATGGTAAAAAGTGGCTGATGGTTGTTGGCGCGGTAATAGTAATAGCAATTATTGGCGTAGGAGCTTATTGGTGGTGGATTAGCGGTAAAACTACAGTTTCTCCTCCTAATATTAATATAGGAACTGAAACAACCAGTCCGCCCCCCACGGCAAGCGAGCCGCCGATAGCAACTCCTCCGCCAGCAGAGATTCCGGCTGCGAATCCAGAATTAGAGGATTTAGATAATGATCGGCTAAATACACGAGAAGAATTAGATTTAGGAACTGATCCAGCCAATTATGATACTGATGGCGATGGCTTATTTGACGGCGAAGAGGTAAAAATTTATCGTACTGATCCTTTGAATCCCGATACCGATGGCGACGGTTATTTAGATGGCGAAGAGGTGTTTAACAATTATAATCCCAACGGTCCTGGCAGGTTGTTGGAGCTGCCGGGCGGAGAAATAAATTTTAAAGAATTAAATAATATTTTAGAACAAATTAATCGGGAGGGTTAAGAAATCATGTTGGGTTTTGTTAAAAAACAGGAGTTGCTAAAAGAATCACAGCCTTTAACCCCCACGGGAGAAGCAGTTAAAATTTTGGGCGAAATTCATACTATGCCCAGCATTAGCGGCGAGGCAAATATTTCAGTTGCCGAGATTAAGCATCCTAAAAAAATTCCTTTGTTAGGAATAATAACCGCTATAGTAATTATTATAGCCGTGGGCGCGGCAGTTTATTATTTTGTCTTTTTTAATAAAAGCGAGAGCCAAGCCCCAAATACGATCGCGCCAGTTACCGAGAACAAAGTTCCTCCTTCAATAGAACCGCCAGCGGAGGAACCAGAAACAGGGGTTGCTTTAACGCCTCGGGAACGCGACCAACAAAGATTTTTGGATATTAATTTAATTAAAACTGGACTGGAATTATATTATGCAGACCGTGGCAGTTATCCGATCAAAATAAACCAGATAGTTTTAGGTACCAGCGGCGCCAGCACTTTATCAGCTGCCGGGTTTAGCGATTTTCCCCAAGCTCCTTTGTATTTAAACAAAGTACCCCAAGATCCTTTAGTTAGCCAAGGCGGCGCTTATACTTATATAAGCGCAGCGGGAATAGATTATCAGTTAAGTTTTAGTTTAGAGCAGGGCGTTGGCGACCTGTCTTCAGGAACTCATTTTTTAACGCCGGCGGGGTTTGATAAAACCGAAACAACACCGCCTTCAGAACCAGAAACAGAAATCCCCTCACTCGGAGCAGCGCCGTTACCTAGTTTGGATAGCGATGGAGATGGTTTAACCGATGCCGAAGAAATTATTTATGGATCATTGATAGATAATATTGATACCGATGGCGACGGTTATTCTGATGGCAGTGAAGTTAAATTTGGTTATAATCCAGTAGTTGGCGAAAGCGCCAAATTAGAGGGATCTGGCATAGTAGAGCGTTACACTAACGAGAGATATAATTATTCTATTCTTTATCCTTTGGTTTGGAAATTACAAAGTTTAGATGAGCTTTCTAAAGAAGTAATTTTTACCGGTGAATCAGGGGAATTTGCGCAGGTGGTGGTGCAAGATAATCCTGAACAAAAAACTGCTTTAGAGTGGTATGCTAGTTATCTTCCTTCCTTGTCTTTGGAGGAAATTCCAATAATTCAAATCGGTGAGATATCAGCAGTAAAAAGTTTGGATACTTTAAATGTTTACTTGGCGGTTAAAGATAAGATAATTACTATAAGTTATAATAATGGCACTCACAGCACAGCAGACTACTTAAGCACTTTCCAGATGATGTATCAGAGTTTTCGGATAATTAACAAAGCAGTTGAATAAATTTAGTAAGACGTTCAGTGGAAAAAGATAATTTTCAAGTTCAACAAAAAAAACATAACTTAGTTATTTATATTACTAATTTAAGCGGTCGGTCGGTGCCCTTTGTGTGGCGGCGGCGCTGTAGCGGTTTAGTTAAACGTTGTTTTGCATTGACTAAAATAATTTCAGCTGAAGTTTCGTTAGTTTTTGTTAAGCCGCAGTTAATTAAGAAATTAAATTTAAGATTTCATAAAAAAAATAAAGTAACAGATGTTCTATCATTTGTTTATCAGTCTAATAAGAAAGAAATAAATGGGGAGATTTTAATTTGTTTAAATCAGGCGCGACAGCAAGCTAGCAAACATCGTCATCCTTTAATTAAGGAATTAAGTATTTTGGTGGCACACGGAGCTTTGCATTTAGCAGGTTATGATCACCAATTGATTAGACAGCGACAAGTAATGGATAATTTACAAAAAAGAATTTTAAATTAATTTATGGCTAGTAGTAATTTTTTTAAAAAATTTATTTATGCTTGGCGCGGTTTATCTTATGTTTTTAAAAAAGAGCGTAATTTCCAAATAGAGTTACTATTATTTATTCTAGTTATATTAATCGGTTGGTGGCTGAACTTTTCTCTTTGGGGTTGGTCGATATTAATTATTTTGGCAGCGCTGGTTTTGTATTCTGAAATAAACAATACTATTACTGAAAGGATTTTAGATTTAGTAGAACCGCGCTTATCTATTCACGTGGCTTTTTTAAAAGATGTTCAAGCGGGAGCGGTACTATTGATTGCTTCAGCCTCATTGGTAGTTGGTATTTTATTGCTGGTAGAATTTAGTAAGTGAACAATTAAATTATTCACTAATTTTCTTTACCTATTTTTATTAGAGAGTTATACTATAAGTAATATAATTATTATTCACCATGTCTGTATCCGATCTTATAACAGGTTTAGATATTGGCTCTACTAACGTTAGAGCGGTGGTGGCTCAATCAAATAGTGATGGGCTTCAAGTTCTTGGTTTGGCAGAAGTCCCTTCTCAAGGGATACATAAAGGAGTGGTAACTAGCATTGAAGACGCCGTTTCAGCTATTTCTTCGGTTTGGGAAAAAGTAGAGCGAATGACTGGCGCGCCAGTAGAACACGCTTGGGTGAGTATTAACGGCAGTCATATTTTAGCCCAAGCTAGCCATGGAGTGATTGCGGTTTCCAAAGCCGATGGAGAGATTAAAACAGAAGATGTGGAGCGGGTGGTGGAAGCGGCCCAGGCAGTAGCTACGCCACCCAATTACGAGATTTTGCATGTCTTGCCTCGTAATTTTATTGTTGATAACCAAACTGGTGTTAAAGATCCGGTGGGGATGACTGGCGTTAGATTGGAAGTTGAAGCGCAAATTATTGAAGGACAAACTTCCCAAATTAAAAATCTCACCAAATGCGTTTATCGCACTGGTGTGGATATTGATGATTTAGTTTTGGCAATTTTAGCTAATGCCGAGGCGGTTTTAACCAAAAGACAAAAAGAATTAGGAGTAGTATTGGTAAACATTGGCGGTTCTACCACCAGCATTTTAGTTTTTGAAGAAGGCGATCCTTTACATACTGCTATTTTACCAGTTGGTTCCGGGCATATTACCAACGATATTGCTATTGGTTTAAGAACTTCAATTGACTTAGCTGAGCGCTTGAAAGTGGAATACGGGCACGCCCAGTCTAGCGAAGTGGGCAAGAGAGAGGAAATTGATTTAGCCGAGATTTCAGCAGAAGAAGGGATAGTTTCCCGTCGTCATTTAGCAGAAATCATTGAAGCGCGATTGGTGGAAATTTTTAATTTAGTTGATAAAGAACTTTCTAAAATTGACCGTTCGGGAACTTTGCCTGGCGGTGTAGTATTAACTGGCGGCGGGGCAAAGTTGCTAGGCATGGTTGAGGTGGCTAAACGAGAATTTAAATTGCCGGCTTCTTTAGGTTATCCAGTAGAAGTGGCTAGTCCCTTGGAAAGAATAAATGATTTAGCTTTTACCACAGCTATTGGTTTGGCGCGTTGGGGCGCGGAAGCGGGGCAGGGGCGTTCTAGCGGTTTGTCTTGGGGTCGTTTTTCTTCGATTCAGCACATTACTGAACGGATGAAATCATGGTTTAAATCTTTAATGCCTTAATCCGCCGTATAGGCGGATAGAAACTAGAATTTAGAATCTGGGATATAGAATTTATTATGAATAAACAATCAAAATTTATGCAATGTGCAAAATGCGGGGGGAGCGATAGTGGCCGGTAGGTTTTCGTCACAAACATATGGAATTTTCGCGCGCGCCACTTCAAACTTTATTACTTGGTCTACTGAGGAACGACGCAAAGATTGGAAATTTATTGAAGTTTTTGCCTGCACTAAATGCGGTTATATTGAATCATACTTGGGACAGCCTAAATAATATTTTACCAACTTCTAGATTCTCGATTCTAAATTCTTAATTCTAAATTAATTTTTATGGAAGTCAAACCAGCTATTGAAACCTTTGCTAAAATAAAAGTGCTTGGCGTGGGCGGTTCAGGAGGGGCCACGATTAATCGGATGATTTCTGCCCGCAGTCGCGGCGTGGAATTTGTGGCGATTAATACCGACGCCCAAGCTTTACATCAGTCGCGCGCGCCGATTAAGGTGCATATTGGTCAAGAAACTACCCGGGGCTTGGGCGCGGGCATGGATCCCGAGCTTGGGGCTAAAGCCGCTGAAGAAAACAAGGATCAAATTAAAGAAACAGTTAAATCGGCTGACTTGGTATTTTTAACTTGCGGTTTGGGCGGCGGTACTGGTTCGGGCGCTGGCCCAATAGTTGCTGAGTTGGCTCAATCAGCTGGCGCTTTAACTATTGCGGTAGTAACTAAACCCTTTACTTTTGAAGGAGCGCAACGCCGTTCAATTGCCGAGCGGTCTTTAGAGCAGTTAGTAGATAAAGTTGATACCATCATTACCATTCCCAATGATCGAATTTTACAATTGATTGATAAAAAAACTTCTTTACTCGAGGCTTTCTCTTATGTTGATGAAGTATTACGGCAAGGGGTGCAGGGAATTTCTAATATCATTACTATACCAGGATTAATCAATGTTGATTTTGCCGATGTTAAAGCTATTATGGCTGGCGCCGGTTCAGCGCTAATGGGTATTGGCGTGGGGCGTGGTGAAAATAAAGCGATTGATGCTGCCAAAGCAGCGATTGATTCACCTTTACTGGAATTATCCATTGAGGGCGCCAAAGGAATATTATTTACCATTACTGGCGGTCCAGATCTTTCTATGTATGATGTCAATGAAGCGGCCCGTATTATTACCGCCTCAGCTGATCCTAATGCCAAAATTATTTTTGGCGCCGTAATTGATGAAAATATTAAAGATGAGGTGCGTATCACTGTAATTGCCACCGGTTTTAGCCAACCAGCCAAGAAAAATATAACAGCAGTAAATCTACCCAGTTATTCACCTTTATCATTTTTTAAATCAGAACGTGTTGGTGAAAAAGGCAGCAGAAAAAAAACAGATACTAAAAAAGAGGAAAGTGGTTTTATTGAACGGCCTTTGTCAGCCAAGTCAATAGTAGAGGATGAATTTGCCGCGCCCCGAGGCAAGGTTGCCCCAGCTGAGCCAGAAGAAGATTATGAAATCCCGGCGTTTATTAGGAAGAAGTTGAAGTAAAATTTTGGCTATATTAGACGATTTCTCTTAATTTTAAGAGGGTGGTTTTGGTTAGAGATATGGAATTAATTATCCACAGAAATTAGTTGTCTGGAGTTATTTTATTTAAAAAATGGCTTAGGTAAGGGATTTTTGCCATTTTTTGACAACCACTATATATAGCGTTATCCTATAAATAAGAGCCACTAGATATAGTGTTTTAAATTATAGCTAAATTTTAAACCTATGCATTGCCCGGTTTGTAATTATTACGACACTAAAGTTAATGATTCGCGAGTTTCAGCTGATGGTTTAACTATTCGCCGCCGCCGAGAATGTGCCAAATGCGGCTTTCGTTTCTCTTCTATTGAGGAAATAGAAATACTAGATTTAGCAGTAATTAAGCGTGATGGTCGGCGAGAACCATATAGTAAAGAAAAGATTGAGCAGGGTTTGCGTCATTCCTTAGAAAAACGCTCTTATACTCAGGATCAGTTTAAAAAATTAATACAAAAAATCGAGAGAGATATTCAGAAAAGAAGAAAAAGTGAAATTACCAGTCAAGATATCGGGGAAATCGTGATGAAGCATTTAAAAACCTTTGATGAAGTTGGTTATATTCGTTTTGCTAGTGTTTATCGCGCTTTTCAAGATGTGGCCAGTTTTAGCAAGGAATTAAAAGGTTTGGTTAAAAAAGGAAAGCGGGTTAGATAAAATAAATTTAAAGATATTTAGCAAGAAATATGACTCCAATCAAAAAAAACAAAATTTCCAAAATTCGTAAACGCGATGATCAAATTGTTGATTTTGATCAAAGCAAAATTTCCGGCGCCATCTTTAAAGCGATGGAGGCTTTGGGCGCAGGCAAAGAGGCGCAAGCCAAAAAGTTGACTGATAAAGTAATTGATATTTTAAATAAAAAATTTCATGAACGTTCTATTCCGGCAGTAGAAGAAATTCAAGATATTGTAGAAAATGTTTTAATGAAAAATAAATTATATGCTGTAGCTAAAGCCTTTATTCTTTATCGGGAACAGCACTCCCAGCTACGAAATATTGAGAATCTAATTAATTCCGATGATGTAATGGAGGGATATTTGAATAAACTGGATTGGCGAGTAAGAGAAAATAGCAACATGGCTTATTCCCTGCAGGGTTTAAATAATCATGTGGCTTCGGCGGTTTCTTCTCATTATTGGTTGCATAAGATTTATCCACCCGAAGTGCGCGAGGCTCATCTTAACGCTGAATTTCATTTACATGATTTGCAAATTTTAGCAGTTTATTGCTGTGGCTGGGATTTACAGGATTTATTACGTCGAGGTTTTGGCGGAGTGGCTGGTAAATTACAAAGCAAACCGCCTAAACATTTTCGTACGGCTTTGGGGCAGGTGGTGAATTTTTTTTATACACTACAAGGCGAGGCGGCTGGAGCGCAGGCTTTTGCTAATTTTGATACTTTGTTGGCCCCTTTTATTCGCTATGATAATTTAAGTTACAAAGAAGTAAAACAGGGAATGCAGGAGTTTGCTTTTAATATGAATGTGCCAACTAGAGTTGGTTTCCAAACCCCTTTTACTAATTTAACTTTTGATTTAGTACCGCCCAAAACTTTGGGCGAAGAACAGGTAATTATTGGCGGCGTACCGCAAGCAGAACAATATAAGGATTTTCAACCAGAAATGGATATATTAAATCAGGCCTTTGCCGAGACTATGCTAGAAGGCGATGCCAACGGTAGAGTTTTTACTTTTCCCATTCCTACTTATAATATTTCACGGGATTTTAATTGGGAAAATAAAGTTTTAGAAAAAATTTGGGAAATGACTGCTAAATATGGTCTACCTTATTTTGCTAATTTTGTAAACTCTGATATGGATCCTGATGACGCTAGAAGTATGTGTTGTCGTTTGCGCTTGGATAATCGCGAATTACGCAAACGCGGCGGTGGGTTGTTTGCCGCCAATCCTTTAACTGGTTCCATCGGAGTAGTCACTATCAACCTTCCTCGCATTGGCTATCTATCTAAATCAAAAGAAGAGTTAATAAATCGTTTAGGTCGGTTGATGGATGTGTCTAGAAAAAGTTTGCAGATCAAAAGACAGATGCTGGAAAAATTTACCGAAGTTGGCTTATATCCTTACGCTAAAATTTATTTGGGCGGTATTAAACAAAGGTTTGGTGAATATTGGAAAAATCATTTTAATACCATTGGTATTTTAGGGATGAATGAATTGTTGCTTAATTTCTTAGGCAAGGGTATAGAAACCAAAACTGGCAGAAGCTTGGCTTTGGAGATTATGGAGTTTATGGGCAATCGCCTTAAGCAGTATCAAGGAGAGGATAATGAATTATATAATTTAGAAGCTACGCCAGGTGAAGGAGCGACTTATCGTTTTGCCAAAGCTGATAAAGAAAAATATCCAGATATCATCGTGGCTAACGAGCAAGCTTATCGTGAAAAAGGCACGGCGCCTTATTATACCAACTCAACCCATTTGCCAGTTAATTATACTGATGATTTATTTGAGGCTTTAGAACTGCAAGAACCTTTGCAAATTAAATATACCGGGGGCACGGTTTTGCACGGTTTTTTGGGAGAAAAAATGCCTTCGGTTGAAGCTACCAAAAAATTAATTGCTAAAGTGATGAAAAATTATCGTTTACCCTATTTTACTTTAACTCCCACTTTTTCTATTTGCCCCAAGCACGGTTATTTGGCAGGAGAGCATTTCTATTGCCCGTTGTGCGATATAGAAATCGGTTATATGGCAGAAGCCAAAGATAAATTACCTTTAAATTTAAGAGCTAAAAATTAAAATATACTAAAATATATGCCTAATAACGAAACAAAACTAAATGAATCCTCCAGACAACTCTGTGAGGTTTATTCTCGGATAGTGGGATATATTCGGCCAGTAACGCAGTGGAATGACGGCAAACAGTCAGAATTTTATGATCGGCTGGTTTACAATAAAAAGACTGCTAGTTAGAAGCAAGTTATTGATTTAAATAAATCTTAGTTCCCCTTTGTCATCCCCAATTCCCCTTTGTCATCCCCGACTCGATCGGGGATCCAGAAACAAATAAAAATAATCTTAGTTCTTATATGTCCGGATTCCCGCTCCCCATTTTCATGAGGACAAGTTTCACAGGAATGACAGGGAGAGAGGTTCATCTTATTGTCATTCCCCCGATACATCGGGGGAATCCAGAAAAAGTCCTAATATGATTATTGCTGGCTTGCGAAAATTAACCTTAATTGACTATCCAGGCAAAGTAGCGGCGACGCTTTTTACTTACGGCTGTAATTTCGACTGCGCTTTTTGTCATAATCCGGAATTGGTAGATGCCAAATTTAAAGATAAAAATCAATTTTTAGGCGAGGAAGAGTTTTTTAAATTTCTTGATAAAAGAAAAGGGGAACTAGAAGGCGTTTGCATTACTGGCGGTGAGCCAACGCTACATAAAGATCTGCCAGAATTTATTGCCAAGATTAAAGCTTTGGGGTTTTTAGTTAAGCTTGATTCTAATGGCACTAATCCAGAAGCCTTAGAGAATTTAATTAATAAAAAATTAGTAGATTATATTGCTATGGATATTAAAGCGCCGCCGAAGCGTTATCAGGAAATTGTTAACCGGCTAGTTGATTTAGCTAAAATTAAAAAAAGTATTAGGTTAATTATAGATAACGCAGGCAATTATGATTATGAGTTTAGAACTACAGTAGTGCCAGGGTTTCACCAAGCAGAGGATATTAAAGCAATGGCTCAGTTAATCCAAGGCGCTCGGAAATATTATTTACAGAATTTTATTTCCCAAGGCAAAATTTTAAATAGCGACTGGCAAAATAAAGCGAGTTTTTCTAAAGAAGAAATGGCGGAATTTCAAACCCTCACCGCGCCATTTGTTGATTTTTGCGGAATAAGGATGTAGGTTATAATTAAATTGATTATTATTATATAAAGATTTAAAAATGAAATTTGGCCCTGTAAAATTATTACCCATTAAAAAAGCTTGGAATAATCCTAAGTGTAAAATTTGGCTTAATTCTAAACAACAAACTCAAGTTATGCTATAATGGATTTTGCTAACTATGACCCCGGATTATCCTACCAATTCCAATTGGGAATTAAAAAATCTTTTAGAGGAAAATTTAAAGTATTCCAAAGAAATTTTAAAGTCTACAGAAAAAGTCAGGCGCTATATTTTAACCAGGCAGATTTTTTCTTTTATTAAATTAGTAGTCATAGTGGGCTTAATTGTTTTAGGTTTTATTACTATTAAACCTTTTATTAATCAAGTAGTTAACACTTATCAGGAATTATTTAGAACGACTGATGCAGCAAAGGGGGCAGCGCAAAGCGTTACAGGCGAAAATCAGGATTTATTTAAATTGTTAGAGCAGTATAAAAATACAGGTCAGCTGCCAAGTAAATAAAAATTAGTTAGTGAATTAATAATTTATTTTTTTATTATGTTTTTAGACGAAGATAATAAAACAAAAATTGAAAAAAAGAGTATTTCCACCAAAGCTTCGGTTACTCCTTGGCAAGCAACTTGGTTGGTGATAGTGGTGGTTGGTTTTATTGCCGGAATTGCCGGGTCATTGTTTAGCCAGGGTTATTTGTTTACTAATAATTTTACTGCCGGGCTTTCCTCAGTGGTCAATAAAACACCAGGCGTGCAAAGTTTGTCAGTTCAAGAGGAATCAGCCACCACCGAGGTAGTTAAAAAAGTTTCATCTTCGGTAGTTAGTATTATTGTTACCAAAGATTTGTCTAAAATTTACAATCAAACTGGTCCGAATTTATTTCCTTTTGATTTTTTTAACCAAGGTCCGCCTTTTAATTTCTTTTTTGAACCAGGGAATGGTTTCCGGCAGCCAGCGCCTCAAGGTAAACAGGAAGTTGGTGGCGGTACGGGTTTTGTGGTGAATCAAGCCAAGGGATTAATTTTAACTAATAAACATGTAGTGGTTGATGCCGAGGCAGAATATACTGTCTTGACTAATGATGGTAATAAATACGATGCTCAGGTGGTGGCGCGTGATGTAGTAAACGATATGGCCTTGGTGCAAATTTCCAATCACGATTTACCCCAAGTGGAATTTGGAGATTCGGATAAAGTAGAATTAGGACAAACGGTAATTGCTATTGGTAATGCCCTGGGAGAATATCGTAATACCATTACCAAAGGAGTAATTTCCGGAATTGGCAGAAATATTGTGGCCGGTAATGGACAAGGGTCGTCTGAATCTTTAGAAGGAGTTTTTCAAACCGACGCTGCAATTAATCCGGGTAATTCTGGCGGACCGTTGGTTAATTTAGCTGGACAAGTAATCGGTGTAAATACAGCCGTCAGTCGTCAAGGTCAGTTGATTGGTTTTGCTATTCCTATTAACGAGGTTAAGCGAATGATTTCCAGCTTTGAAAAATATGGCAAAATCGTGCGCCCTATGTTAGGCGTTCGTTATATCATGGTTACTGCAGAGGTAGCCAAAGCTAATAATTTAGAAGTGAATCATGGCGCCTTGATTGTTAAAGGTCAGCAAGCAGGTGAAGTGGCTGTAATTCCTGGGGGTCCGGCTGATAAAGCAGGATTAGTAGAAAATGATATTATTTTAGAAGTTAATGGGCAAAAAATAGACCAAAACCATTCTTTGGTTAAAATTATATCCAAGTTCGCTCCTGGCGATACTATCGCGCTTAAAGTTTATCATAATGGAGAACAAAAGCAGGTTTTGGTAAAATTGGAGGAGTTTAAAGAGAGTAGTTAAAAGATCCTTTATTAGTAGACTTTCGGGTATTGAAATTAAAGATTATTTGTTAAGTTTTTTCTCTTTTGTTATTTTCTTCTAGTGTGGGTGATAAACTTTAGAAAAATACTTTTTTGGCATTCCTGCCTGCGGTAGGCGGGCGCAAGCGGGAATCCAGAAATAAAGTTTATAAAAATTAGATCCCCAATCAGGGCTGGTTCAGCGCTTGATACAAGATCGGTGATGACAACTAATAAATATTCATTTAATACTGATGGGGAAAGGGAATCAAATTAACTAATCAATCTTTACCCGAGTTCCTACTTGTGCCCAATCATACAGCCGTTCCATATTGGCATAACTGACATTGATACAGCCATGACTTTTGGGTTTGCCAAAATCATTGTGCCAATAAACGCCGTGGATGTAATAATTATATTTTTTTGTAGTAAAATGCAAATTCCAGCGGGTGTTGGGGTAATTAAAGTTAATTCCAGCATAATGTTTAACCGAGTATTTTTGAATTACAACAAATTCACCCTTTGGCGTAGGCCAGTTAGCCAAGCCTGAGGAAATTGGAAAATCTTCTAATTTTTTGCCGCCAAAATAATAAACCAGATGCTGTTTGCTCAAATCAACGCTAATCAACTTTTCTAATTTTACTGGGTGATGATTCAAGGGGTTGTAGCCAGCCTTAACTTCCGTGCCATCTAAATACCGGTCACCATCAGAATCTGGGTTCGTTATTCCGGTACCTAAGGCAATTTCCCAAGCGTCTGGCAAATAGTCTTTGTCACTGTCAACTTCGGTTAATTTTTGAGCCTCACCATGACGGGGTGAATAGCCATGTTCAATTTCTAAAGCATCGGGATAGCCGTCCCCGTCAGTATCTGGATTTTGCGGATCTGTGGCATAAATTAAAATTTCCTCGCTATCAGTTAAGCCGTCGTTGTCAGAATCAATATTATCAGCCGCTTTAATTGCAGTATTAAGTAATAAGCTAAAAATGGCAAGGACTAGTAGGGGAAGTAATTTCTTCATTATTTTAATTTTAACATATGTGGAACCATAATACCTTAGCCAAAATTTAGGGTTTCTTGCCCTTTTTGCTTTGACAAAATTGTCAAGCCGCGTCTGGCCGCTCGGTGGCTACCCATATGCCAAGCATATGGGTATGCCCGCCACCTCGCTGTCGTTTTGCGATCCAGACGCGGGAATATCTATTTGCGCTCTGAGTCCCCAATGCCAAGCATTGGGGCTTGCCGCGCGGTTGTCAAGATGACCTGTATTTAAATGTTTTTTAACAATACAAAAAAACAATACAAAAACCGTCATTAATCGTCATTGCGAGGAGTTCCGATCTTAATCGAGACTCACAATGACAAGGGAGTGTATTATCTCTACTAGACCTGGGAGGGGAGAGTCCCCAAAGTAGTCTTTAATTTATTAAAGACACTTTAGGGAAGGTTTTAAAAATTAACCGTTTATACACAAGCCGAAGCAATAAATAAACAGAATTTTTGGATTCCGGTTCGAAGGACAGAATGACATTAAGTGCGGGAGCTTTGGGGGATTTTTAAATCTCAAACCTTAGCTCAATCACCCCCAGATTAGTAGAGATAATAAATTAATCAAACAAATATAAATAATAAAAAAGGAATAAAAAAATGTACGTAAAAAATAATACAATAATTACAGAAAAGCCACTATCTTTGTGGCTATATATTTTATTGTAAAAATCCTTGGTCTTTCTACTCGACCAGAAACTGAGATAGAAAAGATCCAGAAGAAGTAAAAATTTATTTGATCCGCTATCTTATAATCCATTATCTCATAATGGTAGCGGATTTTTTATTTTTCTGTTAATCTTAAATATATGCAAGAACAAGAATTAGTTAGAAGATTTCAAGAACTTAAAGCTCGGGTAGATGAGCTAGGGAGGTTTCTTTGACCCAAGTAGGATAAAAGCAGAAATAAAAGGTTTGGAGGCGGTGATGAACCGACCGGATTTTTGGCAAAACCAGCAGGAGGCTAAGGAAATTAACCAGCGTCATGATCAGTTATTAGTTGAATTAGATAATTGGCAAAAGTTACAGCAGGAAGTGGCTGATAATTTGTGTTTAGCGCAGGAAGATCAAAAAGATCAAGCAGTCAATCTGCGAGAGGAATTAGAAAAAAGTTATTTGCAATTAATTAAGCAGTTAGATAAATTTGAATTAAAGAAATTTTTAAGCGAGCCTTATGATGAGACGAATGCTATTTTAGCAATTCATGCTGGCGCGGGCGGTACTGATGCTCAGGATTGGACAGAAATGTTAGAGCGTATGTATTTGCGTTATATAGAAAGCAAAGGTTGGCTAACTGAAATTATGGATAAATCACCAGGTCAGGAAGCTGGTATAAAAAGTGTAGTAATGATAATTAAGGGTGGTTATGTTTATGGTCATTTAAAAGGCGAGGCTGGTGTTCATCGTTTAGTTCGTATTTCTCCTTTTGATGCTGAAAAAATGCGCCACACTAGTTTTGCTTTAGTGGAAGTATTACCAGAGTTGCCAGAGGTTGGTGAAGTAGAGATTGATTCCAAAGATTTGCGTATTGATACTTTTATGTCTTCGGGCCACGGCGGACAAAGTGTTAATACTACTTATTCAGCCGTGCGTATAGTTCATCTGCCCACCGGCATTATAGTTACTTGCCAAAATGAACGCTCGCAAGCGCAAAACAAAGAACAAGCCCTAAAGTATTTGCGTGGCAAATTGTGGCAAATAGAGCGTCAAAAACAGCAGCAAACCAAAAAAGAATTGCGGGGAGAGTTTAAATCAGCAGAATGGGGAAATCAAGCGCGTTCTTATGTATTGCAGCCTTATAAGCAAGTTAAAGATCACCGTACTGGTTTTGTTTCTAACCAGCCAGCTAAAATTTTAGATGGCAAGTTAGATGATTTGGTGATTGCTTACTTAAAACAAAATAGTTAGAAATTAATGGAGGGGCAATTAATTCCAGCACAAATTTTGCGCAGAGCTCTTTTAGGATTATTAGTTGGCATTGCTCTTGGTTATTTTGCGTATTTATCTTGGTTAACAGTTGCGGTTGTTTCTTTTATATTTTTAGTAATCGCTTTGCTAATCAAAGATCAACGGCGCTGGTGGCTGGTGGCTTTAATTTTTTTAATCTTAGGTTTAGCTCGTAGTGCCAATGAACAACCGGAGCGGCCGGCTAATATTCCTTATCACACCAAAGTAGAATTTACTGGTTGGATTTCCGAAGCGCCGCTTTTAGAGGAGGGTCGTGCGCGTTATCTGGTGATGGTTGAGCATAAAAATTGGCAGCGGGTACTACTCAATACTCGGCGGTATCCAGTTTATCAATATGGCGATCGTTTACAAATTAGTTGTGAATTAGAACAGCAGGATTTTTCCTATTGGTTAAAGCGTGACGTTTATAGCTCCTGCTCGTTCCCTCAATTGGTTTTATTGGGGGACAAAGCTGGTTCAACCTTAAGACGTTGGCTTTATCAGTTGCGCTCGGAATTATCTTTTCGGCTATCTCGAATATTGCCCGAACCTCATTCTTCTTTAATAGCCGGAATTATTTGGGGTGAACAAGCGGGCCTGCCTTATGATTTAAAACAAGCGTTTAAACGAACTGGCACCACTCATATTTTAGCGGTATCTGGTTATAATGTTACTGTTATCACAGCCATCTTATTTACTTTGTTAATTGCTTTGGGTTTAAAGCGGAAAACTGCTGTCTGGTTTTTGCTTTTATTAATAATAGCTTTTGTGATTTTTACTGGCGCAGAAGCCTCGGTAATCAGAGCTGGTATCATGGGAGGATTGGTGGTAGTAGCTAGGTTATTTGGCCGGGCGGGCAAGCCATTAAATATTGTCTTGTTGGCAGCTTCTAGTATGCTGTTAATCTGGCCTAGGTTATTAATTGATTTAGGATTTCAGCTGTCTTTTATAGCTATGTTGGGTTTGTTGTATCTGGCTCCAGTTTTGCAAAAATTATTAAAACATTTGCCAGAAGTTTTAAATTTAAGGCAAGTAATTGCCGAAACTTTATCTGCTTCACTGGCTACTTTACCATTGTTATTAATTAGAATTTCCAGTTTATCTATGGTATCGCCATTAGCTAATGTTTTAATTGTACCAGTTATTCCTTGGGTGATGATGGGTGGTTTAATCCTAATTCCTGTTAGTTTTTTGGGTACCGGTATTTCTTTTTTGGCTTGGCCTTTGTGGTTGCTTTTATCTTATGTGCAAATAGTAGCACTTAATTTGTCAGGAATTTCTTGGTCTTATCTGGAAGCTAGTTGGTGGTTATGGCTGGTAATAACAGTAATTTATTTATTATTAGGTCGTTGGTTTATTAAAAGTAAAGAAAAATTAGCATGAGAAAATATTTTATTATAGCAGTTTTTTTATTGCTCATCGGAGCTATATTTATTTTACCATTGGGCCAGCAAGGTAAATTACAAGTTTATTTTTTAGATGTGGGCCAAGGTGACGCTACTTTAATTAAGACCCCGGCCGGCGGCACTATTTTAATTGATGGCGGACCCAATCGGAAAATTTTAAGAGAATTAGGTAGCGCCTTGTCTTTTAATAATAAAACAATAGATTTGATGATTTTATCTCATCCGCACGCGGATCATATAACAGGTTTGCTTGGCGTTTTAGAAAAATATGAAGTCAAACGTGTATTAGCTACGGGCGTAGTTCATACTACAGCTGAATATCTCGAATGGCTTAAGCAAATAAAAGAGCAGAATATTCCTTGGCAAACAGCAATAGCAGGTGAGCGGATATCTTTTGCTGATGGTGTAAGTTTAGAAATTTTATGGCCAGAAGAAGATTTAGCAGGGAAAAAAGCAAGTGACCTTAATCAATCTTCTATAGTGGTTAGACTAACTTATGGTAATACCATGGCGTTGTTTACTGGCGATATTGCGGAAAATAATGAACAGCAGATATTAGTCGGGCAGGCAGCAGTTGCCGCACAGATTTTAAAAGTACCTCACCAAGGAAGCAAAACCTCTTCATCATTAGAGTTTATTAAAGCCGTAGCGCCCAGCTGGGCAGTGATTTTTGTGGGCGCTAATAATCGTTATAACCATCCGCACGCCGAAGTAGTAGCTCGTTACCAAAATCAAGGGATAAAAGTGTTAAGAACCGATCAATTAGGCACTATTCGTTTTATCAGCGACAGTCAGCGATGGCAGTACAAAAAATTCTGGCGCTTGATTAATTTTTAAAATTTGTTATAATCGTCTTACTTAGTCTTTATTATTTTTTTATGAAACATCCACGAGAAGAAAGAACCTTTGTCATGATTAAACCCGATGGTGTTAAACGCGGATTAACCGGAGAAATTATTAGTCGGATAGAACAACGTGGCTTAAAAATAGTGGCAATTTCCATGTTTCATCCGACAGTTCAACAAATTAATGACCATTATCCAAAAAATGAAGCTTGGATTGCGCGTTTGGGTGAAAAGACTTTAAACACTTATGCTAAATATAATTATGATGCTAGAACTGAACTAGGTACTTCAGATAAATTAGAAATTGGTAAAATGGTGCGTCAGTGGTTGGTAGAATATATGATTTCAGCTCCGCTTATAAAAATGGTAGTGCAAGGAGTTCATGCTGTGGATATGATTAGAAAGTTAGCAGGTAATACAATGCCGGCTTTGTCAGAAATGGGTACGATTAGAGGGGATTTTTCTATTGATTCAGCGGCAGTGGCTAATAAAGAAAAGCGAGCAGTGCATAATATTATTCATGCTTCTGAAACTGCGGAGGAGGCAGAACATGAAATAGATCATTG
>CAZGYI010000011.1:0-17938 GCA_964530635.1 uncultured Gammaproteobacteria bacterium
GTTTTCACCAGAGGAAATCCATTCTTACAAACGAGCTGAAGAGGAATTGATGTTGTAAATAGTAAAATTACCAATAAGTTTACTGATAAAGCAAACCTCTTTTTGATATTTATGCTAATATAAATATATGATCTCGGTTATTATTCCTACGCTAAATGAAGAAAAGTTTTTACCTAGGTTATTGGCACAATTTACTCCAACTGTAAAAAAACAATTCCGCGTGGAAGTGATTGTTTCGGATGGCGGCAGTACTGATAAAACTTTAAAAATTACCCGGCAGCATCGGGTTAAGATAGTTAAAAAATATGATTGGGAAAAACAGACTATAGGTTCAGCTAGAAATCGTGGTTCCTGGCAGGCACGCGGAGAGATTTTGGTATTTTTAGATGCCGATGGTTATATTAAAAATGTGCCTTACTTTTTTAGTCGAATTAAGGCAGAGATGCGCAGGCAAAACTTGGTAGCAACGACGGTGCGTATTGAGGTCGAGCCGTCAGAGCGTCGTTGGTATGATAATTTATGGTCGGGTTTTTATAATGTTTTATTCTTTTTAGAAAATAAAATCTCTATGGGCGGCATGGGCCGGGGTAATTGTCAGATTGTTAAAACCAATGCCTTTCGCCAGGTTGGTGGTTACAATGAAAAATTAGCAGCTGGCGAGGATTATGATTTATATCATCGTTTGATGAAAATCGGCGATATTAAATTTTTATGGGATTTAGTGGTGTATGAATCGCCCCGCCGTTTTCGCAAGCACGGCTATTTAAAAGTAACCTGGTGGTGGACCTTAAATTCCTTAAGTGTTTTCTTTACCAAAAAATCTTGGTCTAAACAATGGAAAAGAGTTTGAGTTTGACAATAAATTGATTTTAGCTTAAGATATAATCTACGTTCTTTATAAAATAAAATTTAAAGACTGTGAAAGAGGAAAGTATCTACTAACAGGCCGTTTAGGGAGAGATTGCCTTGACTGCAAGCAATCTCCGGCAGGTTTTTAGCGAAGTTCCCTCTGGAGTTGTTCTGATGAATCCGCTAGCTGCGGATAGTAATCAGAAACGGGCACTCCCGTTATAGAGTTAATGTATGTCCCCATAGGGGGAGTACATAAAGAGGTCTTGAGTAGTTGAGATAACTCTTCGATAGGCTCAGGGCAAGTTAAGGTGGTACCGCGGAAAGTAATTTATAAGAAACGCTTTTCGTCCTTAAGAATTACTGAATTAATTCAGTAATTTTCCTAGGAGCAAAAAGCGTTTTTTATTTGGATAAAAGTGTAATTTTAAAAATATTAAATAATAAAAAGGAGATATTATGCCAAGGATAAAATTAATTCACATTATATGCGGTGGTGAAGTTAAGTGGTTTGAGCCCCCCAAACCATGGGTGGAGCCATATTATCAATGTCAGAGGTGCGGTCGACCAGTGGTTGATTATATGATGAAAAAGAAACAAATAAGCCGCAAAAATGGACAAGTAATTAAAAACAAGAGATAAATAATAAGTATTCAATAGATGACAGTTGGTTAGCTGTCATCTATTTTTATCCCCACACCTTTCAGAATACCCTACTATTTATGCTGTAATAATAAATGACGGATTCGAATTTTTCTCCCAAGATTCAATATCCTATAGGAAGGCATGGGGATTTATTTGTGGATAAATTTGCTGGACAACTTAAATAGTTTTCGTTATGATGATTTGGTAAATATGAAAACTTGCCGCAATAATTGGTTAATTTTAGAAAATAAGGCCATTATTATTGGTCTTATTATTGACCGCAAGCGGTTTGTTTGAATTTTTAAGTAAAAGATAGATTATTCAACTGGCCGCTTAACTAATAAGCGACCAGTTTATTGTTCTATTAATAAACGAAAATAAAAAATTTCTTTAACAATTAAATATTATTATTTCAGACTCATTAATCAAAGGAGTTAATTATGTTAGCAAATAGTATTTACCTCAATTACCATCAGTTCTTAGTAAAAAAAGCGAAAGAACACCTTTCTTGTAAGAAGCAATTAATTACAGAAGTATTAATAAATAAAACCTATTGTAGAAAAAGCTCCGATGTTGCTTTTAGAATCAAGAAACAGTCAGGCGATTTTTTGGAGGATAGGGGATTATGAATATAAATCAGGCAGCGGACAAATATTTTTGGTATTATTGTCCAGAAACATTTAAAAGGTATACGGTTTCTGAAACCAGTAGTTTATCGTTTCTTTGTATTTGTTGTTGGCAAGCGCGGTGTTTGATTGGTGGTATAGAATCGGAAAAAAGCTCGTCTGATTTATGGACTAATTACGCAGATGTTGCTGATTAAGATAGAAAAAGTTGTAAAAAATAATTAATTAGTATTTTTCAGAATTTATTATAAAAAAGGAGATATCGTATGAGAAAAGAAGAAATTATTAAGATTTTAGGTGATATTGATGGGTTTTTAAAAAAGGGGGTGACTATTAGTTGTCCAAACGATCAAATTAAGTTGGTGCTCCATAAAAAGTTTTTAAGATGTACTGAATGCGCCTTTATGGTTGAGCCTTTTCAAAATAATGGCGAGTCTAATAATTTTCCTTTTAGTGAAATACTCTGGCGATTTCTTAAGGTTGCTGATGATTATGTAAATAGTAGGACGGATAAAAATTTTTTGTCGCTTCATTTAAGAGTATGGGCGAAAGGATTAAAGGAATTTAATTATTCCACGGGTATTGAGGTTTGTCAGCGGTGTTTGTTAATACCAGATTCTTGTCCTGGTGTTTGTAAAGATAAACATTTGATTTTTTTACAGCCATGGGAAATAGCAACTTATAGGGTGGGACAGTATTGGGGGGACTTATTGCGGGGATTTAGTGGATATATTAATGAACATTAAGTTTTGTTCTTTACTGTAAAATAACAAGCGGGTTACCAAAATTGGTAACCCATTTTTTATTTTTTGGCTTATTTTAGGTAAGGATTTTTATTATTTTTTCCACTTGACTTATAAATCTTAAAAAAAGTATAATTAAGTTAGCCCTTTCCAATTCAGCTTGATACCTATTGAGCTCTACAATCTCAATGGATTGGAAGTTAGCTACTGTTGCCCTGTGGGGTAATGGTGCGAACTAACCGGCGGCCAATATAGTTTATTCCGCAGGATTAGAGGAGAGCCAGTAATCAACTCTCGCTAGTTTCACTGAATCAGCTATGGCCCGTTTGGAGTTAAAAGGAACTCCAATAGTATCAAGCCCTGGAGAGGGCTTTTTAAGTTGTGTAAAATGTTCTAATGTTATAATGTTATAGCTGTTCTAGTGTTTCAGATATTGTTTCGCGGTTGAATGTAAAATTTAAAATACAAAAATAAAAATTTTCCATTTTGATTTTTAAATTTTTATTTTATTATGGGGTGTAGTATACCCCGTATAAGTCCCGTTTCGCTTGACTATACGGGGCAAGTCGATAGTATGTCCGCCAGGGGCGGGCAGGCGTGCATGGTGGTTGAGGCGAAAGTGAGAACACAACTGCTTGTGTTCGAGTCGCCGAAACGGGCGAGATGTTGCCTATAACCATCGAGCCCAGGTTTTAAAATCATTATCCGGGGTGTAGTATACCGGTAGTACGCATGCATGGGGTGCATGTAGACGGAGTTCAATTCTCCGCACCCCGAATAATGATTTTAAAAATGTAGACGGAGTTCAATTCTCTCTACTCCGAAATCACTACCGGGTATAGGCGCCTGCCCGCCCCGTACTGTGCGTGAACTCTAGTGCGAGATGAGCGAGCAAACAAATTCCTCGCAAAATCCGTCAAGTTTCGTCTGGTCGCAATTACTGAACGATGTGCGAACCTTTTTTGCCTGCCCGTCCGAAGCCGACTGGCGAAGGCGGGAACGAAATTCTGACTAATGCAGCGCCTAATTAAAAAGACGACCAATAGTCCCTAGGAAACAAAATTTCAAGACAATTCAATGTGGATTTGTATGTGCGATTTATTTAAAAATTAACCTTTTTATAATAGATCACACGATGAGACTTTAGATAAAGATCCTGATAAAATTTATTCTTACAATTGGATGGATAATAGGCAAGAGTAATTAAAGTCATTTCATATCAAAAAATACTACTTTTAGCCAAGAGTGATGTTTTTTAGTATACTAAAAAAGTATTGTTATTTTGATTTACGAAGATTTTTAGCCAGTGTTTTCAGACAACGCGAGCAAACACGCATCCTTTTCCCGTTAATGGTTTTATATTGTAAGTTAACGCGTTGACGTCTTAGAGTAGCAATATTGGAATGACTGCGCGAAACAGCTGGATTATAACCTCGGTGGCATTTTTCACAAACTCGTGACATAGGATAATTTCTAGTTAGATTTTAAGAAAATATTTAACAGTTAACTTAGTATAGCCAATTATTAATTTTTTAGCAAGATTATGGATTCTCTAGTTATCCAAATATATGCAATTGCCGTGATAATTTTATCTGCCGTGTTTCATGAATATGCTCATGGCTGGGTGGCGGATAAACTTGGCGATCCTACTGCTAGATTGGCTGGTCGGCTTACTTTAAACCCTTTGGCGCATTTGGATTGGTGGGGGTCAATTTTTATGCCGTTGATGCTTTATTTTTTGTCAGGCGGCAGTTTTATGTTTGCTTATGCTAAGCCAGTGCCGTTTAATCCTTTTAATTTGCGAGATCAAAAACGCGGCGTGCTAAAAGTGGCAGTAGCTGGGGTAGTGGTAAATTTGGTTTTAGCTATTGGTTTTGGCTTGGTTATTAGATTTGTACCGCAATTATCAGCTCAGCAATATGTAGCTTTAGCAATTATTGTGCAGCTGAATTTATTGTTAGCTATTTTCAACTTAATTCCCGTGCCGCCATTGGATGGCTCTAAAGTACTATTTAATTTATTATCTGATAAATATTATCGTTTCAAATTATGGATGGAACAAAATAGTTTTATTTTGATTATTATTTTACTGTTTATCATTTTTTATACTGGTTTTCTAGGGCCATTGATTAGTGGTTTATTTACTTTAATCACTGGTGTGTCTTAGGTTTAAAATGTGTCAAACTAAAAAATTTACTCGCACCAAAGAGGATTTTACCTGTACCTATTGTGGTGCCAAGGTTTTAGGTAATGGTTATACCAATCATTGCCCCAAATGTTTGTGGTCTAAACATGTAGATATTAATCCTGGCGATCGTGCGGCGGCTTGTAGCGGTTTAATGGAACCAGTAGGCGTAGAACAAAAAGGGCAGGAATATAGAATTATTCATCGCTGTCAGCGGTGCCATCAGACTAAGGCTAATAAACTGTCAGCTGGCGATGGTTTTGAAGGATTATTAGAGAATATCAAATAGGCAGCCAATAGGTGATGAATTCAGCTTTGGTTTTTTAGATTTGACAGAAATCCTGTTTTGCTATATGATAATTTGTTCTTTAACAAAATAAGTTTGTCCCTACTAATTTGGCCAAAATCAAAGGTTTTAGCCAGTTTGGTAGGGATAAACTAAATATAAGGTTATAAGTAAAAGGTTTGGCTCTACCATAAATAACTATTGTTCAACAAAATTTAAAGAAAGGAGAATTGCTCATGTCGAAAGATAATGAGAAAGTCCTTGTTACACCAAAGCAAGTTGGTGAATTATGCGCCGTGGCTTGCCGAGGAATAAATTCCAACATAGATATTATCGGGCCTCAAGCCGATCGTCTAATATCAAAACCAGATGAGTTTAATGCCTTAATGCGTCAAGTTTTCACCGGCCCACAGCGCAACGAACAAGACTTGGAATTTATAGAACTTCAGCAGAAGTTCTATAAAGAGATGTTCGGTAAGGTGGTGGATTTCACCCACACTTATCTGCCTAATCCGCAAGATTCACTCACTTTCCCTTTTGGCATAGTCCAAGGGATGTACGATCCACTAGTCTGGGCCACGGTAAATGAGGCCATTGGTTTATATACTGACATCAGCGACAAAGATCTTAAAAATATGATCTCTGATCGAACACCGTATAAAAATTACTTTATCCGGCAGGAATTCAGTATAGAGCCAAACCCGGCGCTCAAGAACTTATCCTGGAACGCTTTGCGCGAACGTAACATCCACACTCAAACCTCTCACGAACACGGGTTATTCACCCTGTTTGTCTGGTGGTGGAAAAAAGAGCATCTTGATGTTAAGAATGTTACAATTTGCGGTGCCTCGCGTCTGGCTGACGGCGACATTCCGCACGTGTATTGGGACGGCGACAAGGTGGACTTCAACTGGGGCGCTGCTGGTGATGCGCATGACGGTTGGCGCGGTCGTGCAGTAGTTTCGTGATTTACCTTTTTACTTTAACCTTGTATTCTTAAAACACAAAGAAAGGAGAAGAATAATTAACCCTCGAGTAAGCTATACATTCGGGGGTTCTTTTTTGTATAATAAACATTGGCTAAAACAATCGGTCCGCTTGAATTTAGACGAGATAACGGTTTGCCGAAGTTTAACGAAACTGCTTACTTGGTTCTAGTGAGGATTTCGTTCGAGACGGATGCCTCAAAACACAGCCTCGCAGCGCGGGGATAACTCAAGCAATTTTGTATAACTGGCCTTGACGCGATTTTATTATCTTGTTATACTAGCCCAAGAGTTGAGACAGCTTTTTTATTTTACCCTCAATACTAGTCAAAGTTCTCAATTCGGTAAATAATGATATATAGCTTAGTTTTATAGCATAACAAAATAATTTAAAGATATTATAACAGTGTAGGGGTTTACCCATAATTTATCAAATGCCTACTATTAATCAATTAATTAGAAAAGGGAGATCTCGGCAAGGGAAAAAGTCAAAAACTCCGGCTCTAGTGCCGGTTTTTAACGCACTTAAGCGCCGTCGCCGTAACTTACCTAAAGCCAATCCTTTTAAAAGAGGGGTGTGTTTGAAAGTGACTACTACTACTCCTAAGAAACCAAACTCAGCTTTGCGGAAAATCGCCAGAGTTCGGCTTTCTAATGGTATGGAAGTTACTGCCTATATTCCTGGCATTGGGCATAATTTGCAAGAGCACTCTATTGTTTTGGTGCGCGGTGGTAGAGTCAAGGATTTGCCGGGCGTTAGGTATCATATTGTCCGGGGGGTTTATGATACTACTGGAGTAGAAGGACGAATTAAGGGTCGTTCGCTTTATGGAGTTAAAAAGCCAAAATAGGAATTAATTTATGCGCGGAAAAAGAGCAACCAAACGAATAATTCTTCCTGATCCCCGGTATCAAAGCACGGTAGTGGCTAAATTTATAAATTATATTATGGAGCGCGGCAAAAAATCCGTGGCCCGGAAAATTGTTTATCAATCATTTGATGTTGTTGCCGAAAAAACCAAAAAAGACCCACGCGATGTTTTTGAGCAAGCGATTAAAAATGTTGGGCCAATGGTAGAAGTGCGTAGCCGTAGGGTAGGCGGCGCTAATTATCAAATTCCGGTAGAGGTAAGGACGGATCGTCGGCAGGCTTTGGCTTTTCGGTGGATTATTGACGCGGCTTATCATAAAAAAGGACGGCCAATGTATTTAAAACTAGCTGATGAATTTATTGCGGCGGCGGATAATCAAGGTGATGCTATTAAGAAAAAAGAAGATGTCTTGCGTATGGCTGAAGCCAACCGCGCCTTCGCCCACTTCGCTTAAGGTTTGAGTATGATTATGAACCGTACATTTATTGATCAATCGTCTGATTTTTTGCAGGAGCTTCGGCGGGCAGGCCGCGCCTTCGCCCATTTTGCTTAAGAAATGTAAAACTCAAATCTCAAAATGCAAAACGCAAAACCACAACTTAAAACTAAAAACCGTTTTGAATTTTGAATTGTGGTTTTTAGATCCCGCCTGCCAGAGCTAACCCCTAAAATATAATCTAATGATAAATAGTCGTATATTAATTCAAAGTAATAATTCGTCGCTAGTGAAAGGCGAGCGGCGGGCAGGTTGAGTTTTAAGTTTTGAGATTATAAAAATTTATTATTATTCTTAATTCTAAAAATATGGAAGAAACTACACAATCTAAAACTTGTCCGAAGTGCGGAGGAGGGATGATAGTTGGCGGAATCTACACCAAAGGTTCGGGTGGAGCTTGGTTGCAAGGAGCCGTCGTTATTAGAGACTTGAAGTGGTATCCGCCGAGTATGAACAGTAAAGATAGTCAAAAAGTCATTACTTTCGCCTGCACGCAGTGCGGTTATCTTGAATCATACTTAGAGAATGTAAAATGAAAAATGCAAACATCAAAATGACAATCCAAAATGTAAAAATTTTTAATGTTGCATTATCATTTTTCATTTTTAATTTTTAACTTTTAATTTTCATTTTTTTGTGCCCCGTGAATATTCATTAGCTGATACTAGAAATATAGGTGTAATCGCCCATATTGACGCCGGGAAAACCACTGTTTCCGAGCGCATTTTATTTTATACAGGAAAAAAACATAAAATTGGTGAAGTGCACGAAGGTGAGGCGGAAATGGATTGGATGGAACAAGAAAAAGAGCGTGGCATTACGATCACTTCGGCAGCCACTACTTGTTTTTGGAAAAATAAGCGTATTAATTTAATAGATACCCCGGGCCACATTGATTTTACCGTAGAAGTCAAACGTAGTTTGCGAGTGCTGGATGGCGGAGTGGTGGTTTTTGATGGTGTGGCTGGTGTAGAACCGCAATCAGAAACCAATTGGCGCTATGCTGACGATTATCAGGTGCCGCGTATTTGTTTTATTAATAAAATGGACAGAATGGGTGCTGATTTTTATGCTGATGTTGCTTCAATTCATGAGCGTTTAACCAAACACGCTCACCCGGTACAATTACCCATTGGCGCGGCTGAAACTTTTAAAGGAATCATAGATTTATTTACTCGCAAAGCGGTTATTTATAAAGATGAATTGGGTAAAGAATGGGAGGAAACCGAAGTGCCCGCCGAGTTAAAAGATAAAGTAGAGGAATATCGTCATAAGTTAATTGAAGTCATTACTGAACATGATGATCAATTATTGCATCTTTATTTAGAAGGCAAGGAAATACCCATTGAAGATTTGAAGCGTATTTTAAGAAAAGCCTGTGTGGCTAATAAAATTGTGCCAATTTTCTGCGGTTCAGCTTTGAAAAATAAAGGGGTGCAATTTTTATTAGACGGAGTGGTTGATTATTTACCCTCACCCCTGGAGGTGCCAGCAGTTAAGGGAATAAACCCTAAAAATGATCAGGAGATTGAACGACAGGCGTCAGACGATGCGCCTTTTTCTGCTTTAGCTTTTAAGATTGCTACCGATCCTTTTGTTGGTAAATTATGTTTTTTCCGTGTATATTCAGGAACACTTAAAGCTGGTTCTTATGTTTTAAATGCTTCTAGTAGAACTAGAGAACGTATGGGGAGAATAGTGCGATTACACGCCAATCATAGGGAAGATGTAGAAGAGGTTTATACTGGCGACATTGCGGCAGTAGTAGGTTTAAAAAGCACTACCACTGGTAACACTCTTTGCGATGAAGATCAGCCAATTATTTTAGAATCAATCAGCTTTCCTGAGCCGGTTATTTCTGTAGCCATTGAACCAAAGACTAAGGTTGATCAGGAGAAGATGGGTTTGGCTTTGCAAAAACTAGCAGAAGAAGATCCTTCTTTTCGTATTAAGAGTGATGAAGAAACTGGACAAACCATTATTTCAGGCATGGGCGAGTTGCATTTAGAGATTATTGTAGACCGTATGAAACGCGAGTTTAGAGTAGAGGCCAATGTAGGCAAACCGCAAGTTGCTTATAAAGAAACCATTAGAAGTATTTCTCAGGCAGAAGGAAAGTATATTAGGCAAACTGGCGGTCACGGACAATACGGTCATTGTTGGTTAAGATTAGAGCCGCAGGAACGCGGTAAAGGATTTGAATTTTTAGACGAGATTAGGGGAGGAGTTGTTCCTAAGGAGTTTATTTTACCCATTCATAAAGGCGTGAAAGAAGCCATGGACAATGGTGTCCTGGCTGGTTATCCGGTAGTAGATATTAAAGTAGCGGTTTATGACGGTTCTTATCACGACGTTGATTCTTCTGAAGCAGCTTTTAAAATAGCTGGCTCTATTGCTTTCCAAGAAGCTTTTAAACGAGGCAATCCATTTTTATTAGAGCCAATTATGAAAATAGAAGTAATCACCTCGGAAAGTTATATGGGAGAAGTAATTGGCGATTTAAATTCTAAGCGAGGTCAGATTTTAGAAATGCGCGATCGCACTGGCGTAAAAGTGATTGATGCTTATATTCCTTTAGCAGAAATGTTTGGTTATGCTACTAGTTTACGTTCCATGACTCAAGGCAGAGGTTCTTATACTATGGAGTTTGATCATTATGCCGAGGTGCCGCGACACGTTGCTGAAGAAATCATTGGTGATAAAAAGACATAATAAGTTTATGAATAATGATCTAAGTAAAATAATTAAAAGATTAGTAGCCCGTGGCGAGCGAATAGTTATTTTAAGCGATGACCAACCAATGGTTTTACTGCCCTTAGACGAGTATGAGCGATTAACCACTAGTAATAATCATATTTATGAGTCAGTGACAGAAGAAAATGATTTATCCGGGCAATTAGAATCAATAGATCCGCCTGCCGGGCCTTTGCCTGATGATGACCAATATTTTCCCGAGCCTCTTTAATTAACTTTATTAAAGATTTATAAAGGTCCTTGTCAGATAGTAAAGTTTGTGTTAAATTAAAACAGCTAACTAAGTAAATTAATTAAAGTTTTAAGGATGCGAAGAAGTATTATAAATTATTTTCGCTAACCTTAGCACTTTTTAGGAGAAAATAACAATGACTGAAAAATTTGATCGTTCTAAACCACATCTTAATGTGGGTACTATTGGTCACGTGGACCATGGTAAGACTACTTTAACAGCAGCTATTTTAAAGGTTTTGGCTTTGACAGGCCATAAAGCCCAGGAAAAAAGTGTTGACCAAATTGATAATGCTCCTGAGGAAAAAGCTCGAGGTATTACTATTAATACCGCACACGTGGAGTATGAAACTGATAAAAGACACTACGCTCACGTTGATTGTCCAGGACACGCTGACTATATTAAAAACATGATTACCGGCGCTGCGCAAATGGATGGCGCTATTTTAGTAGTGTCAGCTGCTGATGGTCCTATGCCTCAAACCAGAGAACATATCTTGTTAGCCAGGCAAGTAGGCGTGCCATATATTGTTGTTTTCTTAAATAAGGTAGATATGGTAGATGAAGCTGATTTGATAGATTTAGTAGAAGAGGAAATTAGAGATCTATTGAAAAAGTATGAATTCCCTGGAGATCAAATTCCTATAATTCGTGGTTCGGCTTTAAAAGCTTTAGAAGCAGCTCAGGCCGGCAAGAAAGATGATGAAGCGGTAAAATCTATATTAGAATTAGTAAATAAAATAGACGAATATATTCCCGAGCCAACGCGCGAAGTTGATAAGCCATTTTTAATGCCGATTGAAGATATTTTCTCTATCGAAGGTCGCGGTACAGTAGTGACTGGTCGTATTGAACGAGGGACCCTAAAGCTTAATGATGAAGTGGAAGTAGTAGGTTTGCGGGAGACACAAAAAACCGTAGTTACTGGTATTGAAATGTTTAATAAACAATTAGATGAAGGTAAGGCGGGCGATAATGCTGGCATTTTATTGCGCGGTTTAAAGAAAGATGATGTAGAG
Organism: uncultured Gammaproteobacteria bacterium; assembly: GCA_964530635.1. Lineage (GTDB taxonomy): Bacteria > Patescibacteriota > Patescibacteriia > Veblenbacterales > UBA10138 > CAZGYI01. Next base: position 11,693 of record CAZGYI010000011.1, read on the forward strand.
CGTGGTCAAGTTATTGCTAAACCAGGCAGTGTTACCCCACATACTGAATTTGAATCAGAGGTTTTGATTTTGACCAAGGAAGAAGGTGGCCGTCATACCCCATTTTTCAAAGGCTATAAACCCCAGTTTTATATTCGTACTACTGATGTTACTGGTGAAGTAGAATTACCAGCTGGCGCAGAAATGGTGATGCCGGGGGATACTGTTAAACTTAAGATAAAACTTATCTCTCCGGTGGCTTTAGAAGAAAAGCAGCGTTTTGCTATTCGTGAAGGCGGGCATACTGTAGGGGCGGGAGTGGTACTTAGTATTATTAAATAATTTTTAATGAAGCATTAATTCTTTTGTTCTTTGTCTTTAACAAATAGGAAAATGACAGTGGAAAAGCGAACCCCAGTAATAGCGCCAGGAAATGGCGAGGCTGAAATCAAAGCGCGCTTACGTATTCGTATTCGAGCCTATGATAATAAGATCATTGATCAATCTGTTAGAACTATTCTAGACACAGCTTTGCGTTCCGGGGCTGAGATAGCGGGGCCAATACCGTTGCCTACAGAGAAAAATCGTTATAGTGTAATTCGTTCTCCTTTTGTTCATAAAAATTCTCAAGAACAATACGAAATCAGAGTGCATAAAAGATTATTAGATATTTTAGAACCATCAGCAAAAACCATTGACGCCTTAACTAATTTGAATCTACCAGCTGGCGTTGATGTGGAAATTAAAATGATGTAAATATTTTATCCGAGAGGGTAAATCGTTCCCAATTAGCTTTAGTGTTTGGTAATTAATTAAAGTTAATTAAACCAACTGGCGCTAGTTTTAGGGGGCAGTCAAGGGATAACTAACCAAAATCGAGTTTTAGGTAAATTAGTAAAAATGAGGTATAGCCGTTCATTAAATTAGGTTGGTTGTTTCAGGGATTAAACTGAACGGTTTTTTGTTTAAAGCTATGTTATGTCTAAATTTATTATCGGAAAAAAGAATATAATGACGCGACAGTTTTTACCAGACGGAAAACAAGTACCTGTTACTGTTGTGGATATTTTACCTTGTATAGTAACTGGAGTAAAAACCAAAGCTAAAAGCGGCTATCAAGCAGTGCAATTTGGTTATGGACAAAAAAAGAAATTAGGCAAGGCGCTAAGAGGTATTTATAAAAATATAGGAAATTTTGAAGGCCTTCATGAATTTCGTTTATTAGATAAAGGAGATTATCAAATAGGTAAGAAAATTGAGCTTTCCCAGTTTACAGTTGGCGAAACAGTTAAAGTTACTGGTTTTTCTAAGGGTTTAGGTTTTCAGGGAGTAGTGAAGCGTCACGGTTTTTCTGGTCAGCCGGCCTCCCATGGACACAAAGATCAATTGCGCATGCCTGGTTCAATTGGTTCTGGTGGTGTACAAAAAGTGTTTAAAGGACTTAGAATGGCTGGCAGAATGGGGGGGCAAAAAACCACCGTCTTAAATTTAGAAGTAATTGCTGTTAAACCAGAAGTTAATCAACTTTGGCTCAAAGGAGCAGTGCCAGGAGCCAGAAATGGTTTGTTATTTATTCAGACTTAAGTTTATGGCGGAAGTGAACAAAACAATTTCCATTCTAGATCATGAAGCTAAACCAGTTGAGCAGCTAGTTATTCCTAATGAGGTACAAACAATTAAGATAAATTCTCATTTATTACATCAAGTCATGGTGGCCTATGAAGCCAACCGACGGGCTGGTACTGCTCACACCAAGATTAGATCTGAAGTATCAGGCGGCGGTCGCAAACCTTGGCGGCAGAAGGGAACAGGACGAGCCAGGCACGGATCAATCCGTTCTCCTTTATGGATTGGCGGCGGGGTAACCTTTGGTCCACGTTCGCAGCGCAATTATCAGCAAAAAATTAATAAGCAAGTAAAAGAACAAGCTTTAAAAATGGTAATTAGTGAACGTTTATTAAATAATCAGTTAGTTGTTTGTCAGGCCTATCCTCAAGAATTAAAGACTAAAATTTTTGCTGGTTGGTTAAAAAAAATAGGATTGTCCAATAAAAAATTATTAATAATTTTATCAGACGAGGAAAGAAAAGTAACACGTGCCTTACAGAATATTCCACAGGTTGAATTAATTTCTTTACAATCAGTTAACCCTTACGATTTAATTAAAAAGACACGCTGGCTAATTTCTCAAAATACTCTTAAATTATTACTTCAGAAAGTATATAAATATAATTATGCCTTGGTTTAAGAAAACTAAAAAGGAAACTCCGATTAAAGCTGAGCAGAAGGTTGTTCAATCAGCCGTGTCTTCAGATAGAGTAGCAGAGGTAGTAGCAGCTAATGACCAAATGCAAGCAAAAAAGACATTAACGCAGCTGATTAAACACCCAATTATTTCAGAGAAAGCTACGCGTCTGCAAAGCCTGGGTCAATATACTTTTAAAGTATCATTTAATACTTCTAAGATAGTTTTAAAAAAGGAAGTGGAAAATTTGTACAAAGTTAATGTGATCAAAGTCACTTCGGTAAAATTACCTAAAAAAATAGTTATTAATCGTGGTCGGAGTGGTCAAAGGCCTATTAGAAAATATATGAGAGTTCAGCTTAAATCAGGTCAGAATATTAATTTAACTCAAATCTAATCTATGGCAGTTAAACTATACAAACCAACTAGTCCTGGACGGCGTCATGCTGGAGTATTGAAACAGGAACAGAAATTAACCAAACGTTCAAAACTGACAAAACATCTATTACGGTTCAGTCCTTCTTCTGGTGGTCGCAACAATCAGGGTATAATTACTGTACGTCATCGTGGTGGTGGCGCTAAGCAGTTGATTAGAATAATTGATTTTAAGCAAAATAAATTTGATATTCCGGCTCGGGTTCTGGCTCTAGAATATGATCCCGGGCGTACGGCTAATATTGCCCTAGTGCAATATTCAGATGGTGAACGGCGTTATATTTTAGCGCCTGATGGTTTAAAAGTTGGAGATCAGATAGTAACTTCTTCTAAATTAATACCATTAATCATTGGCAATCGTCTGCCATTAGCTTATATTCCCGCGGGAATATTTATTCATAATATAGAGTTAATACCTGGCGGCGGCGGAATATTGGCCCGTTCAGCTGGTTCTTGGGCGCAAGTAATGTCGGTAGAAGGTGCTTATGCGCGAGTTAAAGTACCTTCTGGTGAAATTAGATTAATTACTAAAGAGTGTTTGGCTTCTATTGGCCAGTTAAGTAATATTGATCATTTTAATATCAGATTAGGTTTAGCTGGTCGCCGACGTCGTCAAGGTTTCCGTCCTACTGTTCGAGGCAAAGCAATGAATCCAGTTGATCATCCACACGGCGGCGGCGAAGGGCATAATCCTATTGGCTTAAAGCACCCCAAAACACCTTGGGGTAAACCAGCCTTAGGCGTACCCACTAGAAGCAAAACTAAATGGACTAATCGTTTTATTGTTAGCCCGCGTTCTAATAGGTAGAAGGAATAAATTTTATGTCACGCAGTATTAAAAAAGGACCGTTTATTCATCCCTCATTATTAAAAAAAATGTCTCGTTTAAAGCCAGGCGATAAAACAGTTATCAAGACCTGGTCGAGAGATTCTACTATAATTCCCCAGATGATTGGTTATACTATTGCGGTTCATAATGGCAAGACTCATATTCCTGTAGCTATTGTGGAAAATATGGTAGGGCATAAGTTGGGCGAATTTGTTCCTACTAGAAAGTTTGTGGCCCATGGTGGTCGCATGGCGCGTGAGCAGGAAATGGCAGCTGCTCAAGCAGAGGCCGCTAGTAAGTCAGAATTAGGCAATACTGCCACAAAAACACCAACTTTAACTGCTTCAGATAAATAATTTATGGCAGAAGCTAAAGCCACGATTAAATATTTAAAAATGTCACCACGTAAGGTGAAGTTAGTTATTGATTTGGTTAGAGGTTTAAGTTTAGATCAAGCCGAAGATCAGTTGCGTGCTGTGCCTAAACAAGCAGCGCTAGTGATAATAAAGTTACTTAAATCAGCCGCGGCTAATGCAGTAAATAATTATAAATTAAATCGTCACGATTTATTTATTAAGTCAATTACTGTTGGACAGGGTCCGGTATTAAAACGTTATCGACCCCGCGCTTTTGGTCGAGCTTCTGGCATTAGACGGCCTACTTGTCATATTAATTTAATTCTGGCTGTTAAATCTGATTCAGTTAAACCCAAAATCCAAAAGGCAGCTAAGAGCAAGGATAATAAATAATATGGGGCAAAAAGTTCATCCAATCAGTTTTCGTACCGGTGTAGTATACACCTGGAAATCCAAATGGTTTTCCCGGCGTAATTATCGTCATTTTTTGACCGAAGATATACGTATTAGAAAATGGTTAAAAAATAAATTACGGGGAGCAAGTGTTGCTAAATTTGAAATTGAACGATCACCAGCTTCAATCAATGTGATTATTCATACTGCCAAGCCAGGTTTAATTATTGGTCGCGGCGGTGCCCAGGTGGAAGAATTAAAAAAGGAGATCAAAGAAAGATTTCTCAAAGTCAATCAAAATATTCAAATTAATATTCAAGAAGTGGCCAAAGGATTTTTGTCAGCCAATGTGGTAGCGGAAAATATGGCGTTAGAAATTGAAAAAAGAATGCCTTTCCGGCGCGTAATGAAGCAGGCTATTGATCAAGTGATGAAAGCTGGTGCTTTGGGGGTTAAAGTACAAATGGCCGGTCGGTTAAATGGGGCAGAAATTGCTAGAACCGAAACTTTATCTGCTGGAACCGTTCCTTTACAGACCCTAAGAGCAGAAGTTGATTTTGGTAGAACAATAGCTCGAACCACTTACGGCGGCATTGGGATTAAAGTTTGGATATACAAAGGAGAAGTTTTTAATACTAAGCCAGAAATTGGTTAATTAGGAAACTATTTATGTTAATGCCGAAAAAAGTAAAACATAGAAAATGGCATCGGGGTGACCAAATTTCTGGTAAAGCCAGCCGTAAAAATACTTTAAGTTTTGGATCAATTGGCCTTAAATCAGTGGAAGCCGGTTGGATAACTTCTAGGCAAATAGAAGCAGCTCGTCGGGCCATGACTGGTTATTTAAAACGTGGTGGCAAAATTTGGATAAGAATTTTTCCTGACAAACCGATTACTGTAAAAGGTAATGAAATACGCATGGGTGGCGGCAAGGGGTCGGTTGATCATTTTGTGGCTCCTATTAGACCAGGGACAGTAATGTTTGAAATGGATGGCGTTGAGAGAGATAATGCTAAAGAGGCTATGAGATTGGCTGCGCATAAACTGCCAGTTAAAACTAATGTCATTTTTAAGTAATTATTATGGCTAAAAAGCTCACCTATAAAGAAATAGTTGGCAGAAGAGCAGAAGATGTTAGAAGGCAACTGTCTGAATTGACTACAGAATTACAAAGTTTGCGTTTTAAAGTAGCCGCTGCTGATTTAAAAGACGTGCGAAGTATTAGAAAAATGAAGCGGAAAATCGCCCTATTTAAAACTTATCTTAATAGTTTATAATTATGGCAAATTCATTAATCAATAAACGGGAGAAAGGTAGAATATTGGAAGGGGTAGTGGTGTCAGCGGCCGCTTTCAAGACTCGCATAGTGTTGATTACCAGAAGTAAATTACATGCCAAATATGGGCGACGTTTTAAAGTCAGTCGTCGCTATTTGGTGCATGATGAACAAAATAAATATCAAGTAGGCGATAAAGTAGTTATTAAAGAAACTCGACCACTTTCTAAAAATAAGCGTTGGCGTATTTTAAATAAACTTGTTTAAATTTATGATTCAAAAACGTACTATGTTGCAAGTAGCAGATAATAGCGGAGCCAGAAAGGTCCAGTGTATTACTGTGTTAGGTGGTTATCGTAAAAGATACGCCAAGATTGGCGATATTATTATAGTAACAGTTAAAGAAGCTGATCCTCATGGTTTAGTTAAGAAAAGTGAAGTAACTGCGGCGGTAATTGTTAGGACACGCAAAGAGTTAGGACGCAGTGACGGGACTTATATTCGTTTTGATAATAATGCGGTGGTGATAATTGATAAAAAAACCAAGGAACCAAAGGGTAGTAGAATTTTTGGACCAGTAGCTCGAGAGTTGAGAAACAAAGGTTTTCAAAAAATTATTTCTTTAGCGCCAGAAGTGCTTTAAATATATGCCCAAGTCAACAACCTTGCTTAAGCTCGTGTCGCCAAAATACACTTCCATCAATTTTGTTATGTTTTGTCATCATAAATCTAA
>CAZGYI010000012.1:0-17656 GCA_964530635.1 uncultured Gammaproteobacteria bacterium
AATTGATAAAATTGCGGGAAAGATAGCTCAAACGAAAATTGATAAAGTTTACATTGGAGATGTTGTTCAATTAATCGATAGCATTCCTAATAACTTCTTTGATTGCATAGTCTTCAATGATGTACTAGAGCATCTTATTGATCCATTTAGCATATTGTTGTGCGTAAAAGCTAAACTTAATAAAAATGGAATAGTTGTAAGTTCTATTCCTAATGTTAGGTACTTTTTCACATTAAAGGATTTGCTGGTAAAAAAACAATGGAAATATGAAGATGCTGGGATATTAGATAAAACACACTTAAGATTTTTTACATTGCAGAGTATTGCCGAGATGTTTAATTCATTAGGTTATGAAGTTAAAACAATAAAAGGTATTAATCCAATCAAATCGTGGAAATTCACTTTATTAAATATTTTATCTCTCGGATATCTATCAGATACTAAATGTTTACAATTTGCATGTATAGCAAGACCAAAATAATTTCTGGCCATCACCTAACAGTGTATATCTGGTTCGGCATTTTGACGCGTCCAGCAGAGCTGTTCGCTGAAAATGTCTCACTCATATTTGCCAGTGGTGGCCCTTCGGGCATATTATACCACTGGCAAACATCAGATAGACCGCGGCCGTTAGCTGAAATATTCCTTTTCTTTTTTAGGCTATAGCACAATTGTTTTAAAAAATTTTTTAAATTTATTTATTTAAAAGGGGAAATAAGATGTTTTTTCCGCTTCGCTCCGAAAATTCTTTAATTATATGTTTTATTTGGCGTTAATCATCCCATGCTACAACGAAGAATCAAGAATTAAATCAACGTTTAACGCTTATTTTAGTTATTTTCAGGAATCTTCATATTTTAAAAATAAAAAAATAGCTATCGCGTTGGTGAATGACGGCAGCCAAGACAAAACCAAGGAGATAATTACCAATCTAGAAAATCATTCCAAGGATAATATTACAGTTAAAGCAATCAGTTATGAAAAGAATCAAGGGAAAGGGGCCGCCATTAAGCAGGGTTGCCGCAGCGTGGAATCACAATTTTATGGATTTGTTGACGCTGATTTATCATTCAGTCCAGAGCTAACGGAATCAGCACTTTCAAAATTACAAAAACCAGACGCCGCCCTAATAATTGGTCAAAGAAACAACGATACTAACGCTGAGCTTCCAAAACTACGATCTTTTTTTTCTGTTCTTCTACGAAGAGTAGTAAATTTTTTTCTTTCCATTCCAAACATTGACACTCAGTGTGGGTTTAAATTTTTTAACAAAAACATCGCGCAAAAAATTTTACCCAAAGTAAAACAGCTCAGATTTTCTTTTGATATTGAACTTATCACTTTATCTTTAAAAGAAAAATATCAAGTAAAAACACTTCCTTTAAAATTTACTCATCGGAATAAATCTACAATCACATGGAGAGATGGTGCCAGATATATTCTTGATATAATCAGTATTTCTGATAGACTTAAAATTTTGGGATTTAAAAAACTATTATTTAGACTAGTGCTCTTTTCAGCAGCTATTAGCTTCTCAATTTATGGTTGGGTAATCTTTAAGGGTTATCTATTCTCAGATGATTTTACCTGGCTTTGGCATGGTCAAAAAATTGGCAACTCTTTAATCAACATGTTAACTTTTAGAATGTCAACGTTCTATTCACCCATAATGAATGCTTTTTATTCACTAATGTATTCAGTGTTTAATTATAGTCCTCAACCATTTTTTTTAATCGGCATACTTGTCCATATTCTGGTTTCAATATTATCGGGTATATTGGCTTGGCAGTTAAGTAAATCAAAATTAATCTCTATCACTGTTTCTTGTTCAGTCGCTTTTGCTGGTATAGCGTATGAGCCACTAGTTTGGATCGGAGCTAACATGCACTCATTTGTTACGCTTTTTGTTCTTCTGAGCATTATTCTTTTTTATCAACATCTGATAACGAAAAAATTTTTTTATTTAATTCTTTCTTTTGTCTCTTTTATCTTGGCGTTGGGGACAAAAGAATCAGCCATTGTTACACCTTTACTGCTTTTATCCACACTAATATATTATAAAAATGAGCGGAAAGATAGGTTGCCTAAAAGTCATTTAATTTTTTGGGGCAGCACGGTTCTTTTGTCATGTATTTATTTATACCAACAATATCTTTGGCAAAAAAATAGCATTTGGATACAATCAAACGTTTGGAATGTAGACTTAATATCTTTTTTCAGGATTCCACTCATTCTGCTAGATAATTTCTTTCCCATTTTATTTCTTAAAACAGCTCTATCCCCTTGGTCAGCTGTATTAATGTGGTTATTGGCAGTGGGCTTGTTTACTTTTATTATTTATTACTTCAAAAAATTAAAATTGATGTGGTATGGTCTGTTTTGGCTCCTAGTCAGTATAAGTCCATTTATTTTCTTCAAAACAGAATTTTGGTGGGAACCACTGGCTTCCAGATATAATTATCTTCCTCGAATTGGCGCGATTATTATCATTGCCAGTATTCTCCACTATCTGATTATTCAGAACAAATCTCGTCATATAATTAGTAGCTTAATTTCGATAGTAATAATTAGTATTTCAGCGCAATTGTATTTTATGGGTAAAGCAATAACAACAGAATACAATTATGTTTATAATACTGGCAGAACTTTAACACAAGCAATGCAAAAAATAGAAAAAATAAAACCAAATAAAATTTTGATTCGCTGGGATTATCCATTTACTTCAAATAATGCGCACTTAATTGGCGCAGCATCTATAATAACTGGTATTGAAGAGAAAGATATTATCTTTCTTAATAAAAATGAAGAAGAAATAATAAACGAGCGAGAAATTTTACTTTATTGGGACGCGCACAAAAGAAAATATGAGATTAAACAAAATTATTAAGAACGCTTCACTACGTAAAGAAATATCAAGTTATATTTTCGTTGGACTACTTGGTGCTGGCGTTGATTTTGCAATATTTTATTTAGCTATTTATTTGAAAAGTCCAATTTTGATTTCTCAATGGTTGGGAGCTCTGGCTGGATTTACACATAACCATATTTGGCAGCACTATAAAGTATTTCAACACAATCAAAAATTTAATAAAACTTATATTATCTCGTTGATAATTTCAGTAATCAGCATAATAATATCTGGTCCGTTTCTATTACTTCTTAATAATTTTATTCCATTTGTTTGGCTAAATAAAATTATTATTTTGGGACTAACATTCATAATTTTGTATTTGATTAGGAAGAAATGGATTTTTATCTATACTAAAACTTAATTTTAATAATGCGTTTTGGGCTCGGGCATTCACTCCTTAATCCCCTCTGCCCTTCGCCCAAAACGAAAAAGAAATTTGAAAATTTTTTAAAAACAATCCGCCTTTGGCGGAAAAAGAAAAGGAACACATCAGCTAACACGGCATATCTGGTTGCGGCTTTTCCGAAAGCCTCCGCCCAAATCCCGAGGACTCGTGACTTCTCATACACGCGGACGTTATCGGAAATAATTAAAAGTTTTTATCCCGCCACTGGCGGGATATTATTTTGGGCTATTTTTTATTTTTTTACCAAAACGCCCTTTGACCGCCTTCGCGACACGCCCCAATGCTTGGCATTGGGGACTCAGAGCGCAAATAGATATTCCCGCGTCTGGATCGCAAAACGACAGCGAGGTGGCGGGCATACCCATATGCTTGGCATATGGGTAGCCACCGAGCGGCCAGACGCGGCTTGACAAAATGGGGGGTAGTGATAGGGTGTTAGTAGTTCTTTAACATTCAACCCAAAGTCCTATTTCTTTTATTGCTCTTTTGGGTCAATAACGTTAAATGAAAATCCATGGTGGATTTTCTGCCTAAGGAGCAATTAAAAGACAATATGCAAGAAAGGAGGAAGGTGCCATGAAGAAGGTGCGCATCCTGAACAAGGGCAACCGCAAGGTCGTCGCGCTCACCAAGGAATCCCAGGGCACGATGTACTACAGGGCAGAATAGTATCTGCCGCGGATACCCTGGTGGCGGGAGGAAAATAAAAAAATGCCTTTCGCCACCATTCTCTACTATCCAAATCTATCCGAAAGGAGTAAATGATGAAAACTCAACTTATTGAAAAGCCAACAGTAGAGGTGAGGGGTGATGCGGCAGTTGTAATATTCCCATCCCGCCCCTACTGGTTTTCAGCCACAAAGGAAATTGCAGACGTGCTTAATGTCTTGCAAATAGAGGTTGACGAAGAAACCGCCATCAAAAACATTGCAACAAACTTGGATTTAACGCTCAAGGAGGCGACTGAAATACTTGAGGAGGTGCGAAATCTACTGCACAGCAACGGCGTTCTCACAATTAATGGAGAAGTTTTGGATGAAATCCAAAACGTTGAACCACATTTTCAAGTAAATGCGGTTGAAAATGTGCTCGTCATTGCCGCGACACAAGGATGTAATCTCGCATGCCAGCACTGCTACGCAAATGCGCGAAAACCGCTTCGTAATGAAATGACGACCGAAGATCTGAAACGACTTATCGACGATCTTGCATCAATGCCGTGGAAAAATGACGTCTCACGAGTTGGACTCACTGGTGGTGAATTTTTTACTCGCCCAGACGCACTGGAAATCATCGACTATGTCTACGTCAAAGGATTCAAGGTTCTCGTAAGTTCCAATGGCCTTTTACTGATCGACGAAATCATCTCAAGATTGTCTAGCTATCAAAATCTTAAGATTTCGGTTTCGCTCGACGGTCCAACTGCCGAAGTCCACGAACTCATTCGCGGGAGTGGAACGTTTAACCGAACGATAAAGGCAATCCGGAAAATGACATCGCACGGGATCTTCGTCGGAGTAAATATGTTCGTCCACCAAGCCAATACCGATCTTCAAGCCAATACCGATCTTATAGAAGAAACACTACAGCTGGCTGATAAACTAGGAGTTAAGGCATTTAATTGTCTTAACCTTATGCGGGTTGGCCGAGCGAATTCTCGGAAGAGTCAAGATGAACTTGTCCGCGTTCCAGAGCATGTGCTGTACAGAAAACTCTTCGAAATCCTGCGAGGAAATCCGCAGTATCAAAAGCTGATGCAAAACTCCACTTTTACCAACCAAATCATAGGTATCGCAGGCGGCGTCAAGAGCCACTATTGTGGTATTGGGACAAATCGGGCACTTTATGTACGTGCTGATGGTAGCATCTATCCTTGCCCGGACACGGCCATGCCTAAATTTCGTCTTGGCAACGTGAAAGAGGAGCAGCTTTGGAATATCTGGGAACACTCATCACTTTTGCGGGAGTTGCGTAAGTTGGATGTTGACACTATGAACCCAACTTGTGCCAGGTGTGACGTACGATACTTCTGTGGCGGTGGATGTCGCGGTGAAAATTACCAAGTCACTCAAGACCTTCGATCTCCACACTTTAATTGTGATGAGATTAGAAAAACAATCCTCGAGATGATGTGGATGCTTTCCGAAGAACCAACCTTCTTTCAAGACAAGGTTGAGGGGCTATATCAAACGGTATGCTTCTAGCCTTGTCGCACTTGTAAGGGCTTGTTATTTAACAATATAGCAAGCCCTCTTTTATTTTAAGCATAAATTTGATAGAATATAATCATAACAACCTAAATATGGATCTAAAAAAATGTTACAGTTCCCGGGGTAGATACCTTGAAGAACATAAAAATTATTTTTCCCAAGAACAGCTTCAAAAAGATGTTGACTTTTTGATTGATGTCTTAAATCTAAAAAAGAAAGATAAAATTTTAGACCTTGCTTGTGGTCATGGAAGACATGTGATTGACCTAAAAAAGAAAGGTTTTAATATAGACGGATTAGACTTCTCTGGTTATTTGTTAAAGATAGCCAAAGAAAACACTAGACAAAAAAATTTACAAATAAAATTTTACAAACAAAATATTCACAATATAAATCTTAAAACAAAATATGATAAGATTTTTTTATTTTTTTCTGAATTTGGACTATTTGATGCTAATAAGGTATTAAAAAATGTTTCAAAAATATTAAAAATAAAAGGCTCGTTCTTATTAGATTGCGACAATGTATTTCGTTTAATCCAATATTTAATAAAACATCCGAAATCTCCATACAATTTCGATTTCAATAATATGAAGCTTAAAGAAAAACAAAAAAATAGCCGTGGAGTTAGATATTATATTGTTCCAGAACTTAAAACTCTATTCCAAAATAATGGACTTAAAATAATATCGATCTATGGTAATTATGCAAAAGAAATTTTGGATATTAACAGCAAACGAATTATTTTAATTGGTAAAAAAATAAAAAATAGCCCCAAATAATGTTTTGCTTCGCAAAACTTCTTTTATCCCAATACGTTATCGGAAATAATTAAAAGTTTTTATCCCGCCTGCGGCGGGATATTATTTTGGGCTATTTTTTATTTTTTTACCAAAACGCCCTTTGACAAAATGGGGGTAGTGATAGGGTGTTAGTAGTTCTTTAACATTCAATACCACAGCAAGAAAGGAAAGAAAAAGTGGAAAAACAAAGATACCAGTTGTCACCAAACTTTCACATTATATCTGATCCTAAATCAAAAATGGCGATGGTTTATCACACATTGTATGGTAATCCACGGATTGTTAATAATGAAGGTTTGCAATTCTTAGAATTATTCAGACAGCCGACTACCGTAGAGGATATTTCTAAAATCTGCGACGAGGATCCAGGAGGTACTATTCAAGAATTCGCTGAAATATTTTTTATTGTCGAGGTCGGATTTAACGAGAAAAGATTCCTGCAAGAGAAAAAAGAACAATACCTCGTCCAAGTGCGAGAACGGCGGACGGTTGACCGGATGGGCCTTGCGATCAGCGATCTGTGCAACCTCGGATGCACGCACTGCATTCATTTCCAACCTGAAACCAACTCCGGTCAGGTATTGCCGATTTATCAACGAACAACTCCACAGCTTAATATGACTTGGAAAACAGCAAAACGATGTGTAGACCAATACGTTACGTTGATGAGAGAGCAAGGAAGGAATCATGGAAAGATACATTTCGGAAACGCAGAACCGCTAGTCAACTGGCCTGTCATCGAGCAGGTACTTGAATACTGCAGCAAGATGAATGATCTCTCGTTTGAATTCGCCATCAATACAAACCTAGTACTTATGACCAGGCAGATCGCCGAGGCATTCAAAAAGTATCAAGTCCGCATTGCAACCTCACTCGATGGTGGCAAGGTTGCCAATGACGCTATTCGTATCACAAAGGGTGGACAGGGAACATTTGCTCATATTCTTAAAAAGTTCGATCTCTTGAGTGAGATTGGCTACCCACTTGACGGATTTAGTATCACTGTCACAAGGGGTAACTTCGAACTCATCGATACAGACGTTCTCAATTTGGCGATTGAAAGAAAAATAACCTCAATCGCTTTCGATTACGACCTCATCGATCTGGTTCATGTTCCAATTGAGAAACGAGTAGCAAAGCTCATGCGGCTCAAAAAATACGCCAATGAACACAGTATCGACTTCTTCGGAACATGGGATTCTCCGTTCCGTAATCTGACATCAGAAAGCCTCTCGTCTCGGGGTCACGCGTTTTGTGCCGCTGTTCAAGGCAAAGCTCTTGAGTTTAACGTTAATGGCAGTATCAAAATCTGTAGCCACACTACCTCGACAGTTGGCCATATAGACAGCTTCGATGAAATGTTCAGAGAAGATGGTAGTCTGACGCAAATTGTTGCCAACCGTTTCCCTGGAACAGACGAATATTGTTCTGGGTGTATCATTGAGGGTCCATGTGGTGGACAATGCCATGTCACAAGAGAGGTTGTTTCTCGTTCAACGAGTGAGAATCGACAAAAACACTTTATCGATATGTGTGATTTCTATCGCGAAATCACAAAAGCACTTGTCATAGAGTATCTTCGATCAAATGGCGATACTGTGGCAGGCAATCGCAAATACAATACTTTGTGAAAGGAGGTGAGACTGAATGAAAAAGATCAAGATCAAAAAGATCAAGATCGCCAGGGTCGCCCCCCTGCCCTCAGGAGTATCTTTCCCCGGTAAACGAACTGGCTGTAAATAATGCGGCCTGCGGGATTAAGTGCATAAGTATTTAGTCCCGCTTTTTATCCCATCGCACTATGATTTCATTAATATTTTTTTTCGAGCTATTTGAATTGGTTGCCCAATAAAGAGCATTAAGATAAAAAATAGCGCGTACTAATCGATATTTTTTCTGAAATATTTTTTTATTTTTTATAAGGTTAGATTTTAAAATTGCTGCGATTAACCTATCCATATAATCAGATTCAAATGTTTCATCGACTCCCTGTTCTTGGTAGGCTTTCGCGCATTCTTGATAATAAAAGAGGCGAAAAAGATCATAATCAGGATCGCCCCATAACGCCAGTTCCCAATCAAGAACCCCTGTTAAATTTTTTCCATCTGTAAGCAGATTATGAATAATAAGATCTCCGTGAACTAAAACAGATTTTGTTTTAACGATAAACAAATTTTTAATCTCTGGATCGTTAATAATTAATAATAAGTCTCTCATTATTTCATTTGTTTGTTTAAATTTTTTGATACTGGCGGCTTTTTGTTTTACACCATCTGTAAGATAATTCAAAAAACTTTTATATTTTTTACCCGACTTCACTGAATAGATATAATCTTTTGTTTGAGTTTTCTGATATTGCAAAAATTTAACAAGTTGTTCAATAATATTTTTTTTATTTTTTATTGAAAAATTTTTCCAAACTAAATTTATTGTTTTTCCTAAAAGTCTATTTTCAACTATAAAAAACAATTGGTCAATTTCTCCAAACCACAAAATTTTTGGTATTAGTGCGTGATTAAATTGTTTCAAAAAGTTTGCCTCTCTTAATAAAAATTTGGAGTTGTCATCTCGAAAACGGATAACATAACTATTTGAAAGAAAAACTTTGTGATGAGTACCGTTGTGGGCAGCCACAAAACGTTCTTCTTCAGAAATAGCGAATCGCTCCTTGACTTTTCTAACTCGTGATAGATAATTTTGCATAAAAAAGTTGTAATAGTATTAATATTATTGTATCAAAAATAAGAATATTTGTCATTTTAAAAAATTCTAAAACCTAAAAAGAAATTTCATAGGATTGAATTTTATCTCCGCCCTAATTTTGCTTCGCCTACAGCTTCGCAAAACTACGGATATTCGGATACGTTAGCTGAAATTTATTTTTGAAAATTTTTTAAACCGTTTGGAGCAAGAAATTAACGGCGAGCTACAAACTCTGCAAAATAAAATAAACATCATATAACAGCGTATATCTGGCTCACCTTAGGCGTACTGTAAATTGCCGATCTTTCTTTTATTTGCTATGCTTGCCTTATGACCCAGGAAAAAATACGCGAAAAAATTCATAAACAACTACCTTTTTTAAAGGAAAAATATCACGTCAAAAAAATCGGGATTTTTGGATCTTTTGTGCGTGGTGAACAAAAAAAAAGCAGCGACTTGGATATCCTGGTGGAATTTGAATCTCCAATCGGATTTTTTGATTTTATCCGGCTGGAAAATTTATTGAGCCGAGCGTTGCGTAAAAAAGTGGATTTAGTTTCCAGCAAATCTATCAAGCCATCGGTAAAAAAGGAAATTATTAAAGAAGTGAAATATGTCTAAAAGAGGAGCGAAACTCTATCTTGAGGATATTAGAAGTTCTATTCGCAAAATAGAAAAATACACGCGTGGTTACGATTTTGAAAAATTTTCCAAAGACGAACAGATGATTGATGCGGTCGTCAGAAACTTTTCAATCATCGGCGAAGCGGTCAAAAATATTCCTCCGGAAATAAAAGCCAAAAATCCCGAGGTGGCATGGAATGAAATTAAGGGTATGCGCAATAAAGTTATTCATGAATATTTTGGAATTGACGACGAAATCTTGTGGAAAACAATCCAAGACGACTTGCCAATCTTCAAAAAACAGATCACCAAACTTCAGAAAAGTTTAAAATAAAAGAAAAATCAACAACTTCTGATGCATCTAAACGTTATATGAAATAATAAAAATTTTTAACACGCTTATGAATCTAAAAATATATTTAAAATTACGCCCTTAAGGATAGTAACTTTTGTCATAATATACATAGTTCTATGGCTGTCTCATAGTTGGTGTTCTCCCTACCTTTGGTCTGAAGGCGCCACTATGCCCAATGGTGAAGTTGGTGGTGGGCTAGAAATAAAATGCGGATTCTTTTCTAAATGGATATGGGACAACGACACTATTTATAGTATCTATACAAATATTAATGGTTGGCATATTCTAATTATAACCGCATTCATTATTCTGATCAGAAACATTATTATTGAAGTTTTAAAATATAAAAAACAAAAGAGAGTCGTCCTTGCTAAATCTTAAAAATTTTTATTATTTCATATAACTTTCGTGTATATCTGGTTACGCCCTGTCCCGCGCGAGAAGTGCCGCCTTCGCCCATATTTTACTCCGCTACACTGCAACAAACCTCTGATACACACAAACATTATCTATAAAACATCAAAAGTCATAACGGTAGATTTTTAGATAGCCGTTCAGAGTTGGTAAACTAGCATTGGCTTCATTTTGCGCTACTTGGGTTAGTTTATCAAAATCAGCCCAGTATTGATTTAACACTAAATATACACGATTAACGCCGGATATTTCATAAGCTTGTTTAATTACCTCGCGTCGGGGAACATCTTGTTCCGCTGCTTTTAAAAACACTTGATACAAAGGGTTAGTGCCAGTAGGCAGGGGATAATACAAATTTCCCGAATAATAATGAGCAAAACCAAATTCAGCCAAAGCCGCGGCTGACACAGCCTGGTTCGCTAATACTACATAAGGTAGGTTAGCAGCGTCATTATCAATTAATTTAACAGCCGCTATATCTGTTGTGGTAGTGTTGTAACCAGTGTCTTTATGATATAAATCATGTCTGGGGTAAGATAAATAAAAGGCGCAAGTGAAATTTGTTATTACACCCAAAAGTAAAATCAGTCTGGCAGTTTCACCTTTATTCCATATTTTTTGCCATAAATCATAAATACCAATTAAAACTAATGGCCATAAAAATAATAAACTTAAATCCCAAATTCGTTGAGTGTAAAAGTTTTGTTCATGGTTCACTAAATAAGGAAAAGAAAGAAACAAGGTCATTAATACAAAACTTGAGGCTAACAGCGCAAAATAAAAAGCAAAAAGTTTAAGCTTAGGATAAATTAAGTTCGTTTGGTACAATCCCCAGGCTGCTAAAAATAAAAACCCCAAAGTTAAAAAACTTGTCCAGAAGTAAACAAAATCTACCAAATCAATATAAGCTGGTATAGCGGGCAAACTAGCCAAAATTTGTTCGGTTAAATGTTTTAAACCATTCACTAGATTACCGGTCAGTTCCACGCTGGCGCCGGAGGTGGTTAGCTGGGAGAAAAATAAAAAAGCAGCGGGAATTACTAGCACAATTGCTAGAGCAGTTAAGATTTTGGGCCAAATCATTATCGCTCCGCTTTTTTGTATTAACCAAGACAGGAGAATTATCAGCCATAATGGTAGCCCAGGCAAGGGATGAGTAAAAATACAGGCAGCTGCTAATAATAAAATTGGCCACCAAGGAATATTTTTATTTAGATATTTGGTTGCCAGCAGCATAATTACTGCCAAAGCCCATAAATTAGCTAAACCTTGTGGCGTAGTAATAGTAAAAATAGACCAAGGGAAGATTAAAGCAAGTGAAGTGATTAATAAAATACGAGGGTTATTTTTGATAAATGATTTAGTAAAAGTTAACCAGGAAACAGCCCCAACCAAGGAGGCTAGGATAGGTAACAGCCATTTATCAATTAAAGTAATTGGTAGTGATAGCAGATTACTTAACCAAACCACATTAACATATTGGCCTAGATAATACATTGGTTTTGGTGTAATAGCGCCGGTAGTTTGCAGAATTTTTTCCGAGGCCTGGTGAATCCAAGGGTCAAATCCATAAACCAAAGGAAAAACCACTGGCAGCAGTAACCAAGTTCCCAAAGTTAAAGGTATGAGCCAACCAACGCTACTTTTGCCGCGGCTGACAATAATAAATGTCGCTACTAGCAAGCCATAAACTATCAAAAGCAAGGCCGGTAACATTTGCCAAGGTGAACGCACCGCAATGGTAATTTGATTTAGATATAAAACTATCAATAAAACAATGAGGGCGGCAGTTAGTAAAATTGATTTAAATTTCCAGTCGTAGGTTTTGATAATAACTAATTTTTCTGGCTTATTAAAGAAACTCACTAGCGGTAATAATAACAGCCAGCTATAAAAAAACCAGTCAGCAAAATTATACAAATAAAATATAGCGCTACCCAAAACAGCAGTAGCCGCCAGCACAATTAATAATCCCCATAATATTTTTTCCCAAACCAAGGTAGTCCATTTTATCAAGCGTCCGACGATTAAACTAACCAACCCCAAATATAAAAATCCAGTTACCAGAGCCAGTATTTGATTATGCCACAACTCGCGATTTAATCCGAGTATTAGGGCGACAATTAATGAAAAAAAAGCAAACCACATCAATTATTATTGTAGCATTTTTAACTTGGGTCGAGATAGTCCTAATCTATTTATAAGTATGAGGATAAATTGATATAATAATACCATGGTACGCCGTTGGGAAATATACGTTTTTATTGTCATTTTGTTGGCAGGGATTATTTATGCCAGTTTTTCTTGGGGACTGCCTTGGCGTTTTAATTCGCCTGATGAGGCGGCTAATGCTTATTTTTCTTTGCGAGTAGCCAATAGCCAAGTCTTGTCTCAAGCCACTTATTTGAATGATTTAGCGCAAAACGAAATTGTTCATCCGCGCAGTATGAATGTGGTGGAAGGAAATTTAGTGCCGGCGAGTTTTTTGGGCTTGCCTTTAATTTATGGCAACCTGGCGCGGTTAGTGGGCGAGTGGTCGCTACCATATCTGACTCCTATTTTTGGCTTTGTCGGTTTGTTATTTTTATATTTATTTGTTAGAGAATTATTTGATAAAAGAGTGGCGATTATTTTTATTTTATTAACCGCTAGTCTGCCAGCCTTTTGGTACTTTCATGCCCGTTCTTTTTTTCATAACGCTTTATTTTTTGATCTGTTAAGCGTTTTGTTGTGGTTGTCTTTAAAAATCGTCCGGCAAGGAAAATTATGGCAGTATTTATTGGCCGGATTAGTTTTTGGCTTAGCGATTTCAGTGAGGACTTCAGAAATATTTTGGTTGGCAGTAGTTGGATTGATTTGGATTCTTTGGCAGCGCCGTGAATTAAAATTATGGTCGTTGCTATGGGCCTGGTTGGTTTCGCTAGTTTCTTTTGCGCCAGTTTTGTATTTGAATAAGCTAATGTATGGTCGCTTGCTGACTGTTGGTTACCAAGCCGGAATAGATTTTCCTGGTCGAAATCTTCATCAAGTCTTTTCCTTGGCGCAGGAATTAGTCTTACCATTTGGTTTTCATCCCAAAGTTATTTGGCTGAATCTGCAAAATTATTTAATTTATTTGCAATGGTGGTGGGCAGTATTGGCTTTGACGGGGTTGGTATTTAGTGGTTTAATTTGGTTAAATTTATCAAAAATTCAGCGTTCTTATGTTATCGCCGGCCTCGTCGCCAGCGTTTGGCTGATAATAGTTTATGGCAGTTGGTTGTTCCATGATAATCCAGATCCGCAAGCCATAACTTTAGGAACCTCTTACATTCGTTATTGGTTGCCAGTGTTTGTTTTTGGTTTATTACCAGCGGCTTTGTTGTTGGCTTGGTTGTGGAATAAATTTTGGAGCAAATGGTTAACAGTGGGAGTAATGGTTTTATTTTTAATTTTATCTGGCTATTTAGTTATGTATGATTCAGAAGAGGGGCTATTAAAAATTAGGCAAAACATTATTCGTTTTGAACAAACCAGTAAATTAGTACAGGATTTAACGCCGGATAATGCCGTCATTGTTAGTGGCATTACTGATAAATTCTTTTTTCCCGAGCGCCAAGTGATTTTTAATTTGTATAATGATCGGGATTACCATTCTCTAGCTCGGCTATTAATAGCGGAAGTGCCGGTTTATGATTTTCATTCTACTTGGTCGGAAGCTGATTTTGTTTATTATAACCAGTCTAAATTAAAAATATACAATTTAAAACTTGAACCAGTACGGCTAAATATTGGGGAGCATAGTTTATATCAATATAAATTATTAAAATTATGAAATGGAGTTGGTTAAAAATTTTATTACCAGGCTTGTTAATTTTACCAGTAGTTGTTAGTGGCTTATTTAGTAGCAAGGATTTAATCGTCACTACAGATTTTACTAAACGCACCCCTTGGTTTGATTATTTATTGCCTATTGGCAGAACCGAACGTTTGGTTGGGTCTTTTAAATTAATCAGCGAGCCGGTTTATTTTGATTTGCGCCTGCCAGTGCGTACGGACAAAGTTAAGATGACTTTGCGATTTAAAGAGCGTCCGCCGACAGGGCTGCGGTTGGGCTTGAGGCAAAGTGAAGCTTGGGATTATTTTTTCCCAGAACAGCTAACTGTTAATTTTGATCGCGTTATTGAGGCTACGACTTTTTCTTACACGCCAGATAATCGTTTAAGATTTATTATTTCTTGCCCGGGAGTTAGCGAAGCAGATCTGTATCTTGTTTCGGCCCAAGCCTTAATAGAGCGCTATGATTTTTCTTGGTCTTGGCTTAGTTGGTCTTTGGTTAATCGTTATCGACAGTGGGTAGGAGATATTTTAGCTCCATTGATTAGAGCAACTCAGCCGCATTAAATTAATTTTGTTATGGAAAATATTAATGAGACAACTAAAAATTTTAAAGGAAGTTTAGCAAACCTTATTACTGTTTTAGCAGAATCGTTGGCTTGGTCTTGGTTGTTACTTTTTTTATTAGAGCAATTGCGTCCCGGATTAGTTAGTATAATTTGGAATTTAAATTTATTATTATTTATTACCTTATTTTTGTTAATTGTTAGTTTATTTTTCAATACTAAGACAGCCAAAGTTCATTCGTTGGCGGGGGCTATTTCTGTTATAATATTAACATTGGTAATTTGGCAATTGGTACCGTTATTAATTTTCAAGTTTGTGGCTTTGGCAGCAGGAATTGCCAGCTGGTTAATATTTTATAATTCACGCCATGATTGATGGGGTAAAAATTAAACAATTAAAAAAGAAGGCTGATTTGCCCGATGTTTTAGAGCAGAAAGTTAAGCCTGGTTTTTTATTGGAAGTTTTACGTGCCGATGAAGGATTTTTAAAAAAGTTTGGTCAGACGGTTTTTACTGTGGCTTACCCAGGAACGATTAAGGCTTGGCATTGGCACAAAAATCAAGATGATTTATGGTTTGTGACTTCAGGCTATGCCCGAGTGGTGTTGTATGACAGGCGCGAGGATTCTAAAACTTTTGGTAAAACACAAGTTATTATGGCGGGTATGGATAATTATAAATTAATTTTAATTCCAGCGGGTGTAGCACATGGTTATCAGGTTTTGGGTCAAGATCCAGTTTTGCTTTTTTACCATACTACGAAGCTGTATAATAAAGCTAAGCCTGATGAGCAAAGAATTCCTTATGATGATAAAACTATAGCTTTTGCCTGGGATTAATAATTAATAAATTTATGTCAGATTGTATATTTTGTGAAATTGTTGCCAAAGAGTTATCTTCACATAAGATTTATGAAGATGATGAGATTATAGTTTTTTTAGATATTCATCCGGTAAGTCGCGGGCATACTTTGGTTATTCCTAAAAAGCATTTTGTTGATTTAATGAATACGCCGCCTGAGGTGGTGGCAAATTTAATGGCTATTGTACAAAAAATAACTCCGGCAATTTTGGAAGCCGCGGATGCCACAGCCTTTAATATTGGTATTAATAATGATAGCGATGCTGGCCAAGTAATTAATCACACGCATATTCATATCATACCTCGAGCCAAGGATGATGGTTTAAGTATGTGGCCAGAACAGCCAACGGCCGCTAATGATTTGGAAGTGTTAGCTAAAAAGATAAAGGAAAAGATAGTATGAGCCAAAGTTTGGGGGCTAGAAAAATTGGTTGGGCTGGCAAACAAATACCAGTGTTACAATTAGTAAAAGAGGATTTTAAAAAGCAGCAGCCTTTGGTTGGTATTAAAATTTCCGCTTGTCTTCATGTAACAGCTGAAACTGCTAATTTAGTTTTGGCTTTAAAAGCTGGCGGTGCTCAAGTGGCGCTTTGCGGCTCTAATCCTTTGTCTACCCAAGATGACATGACTCATAGTTTAAAAAGGGATTATAAAATTGTAGTGTTTGCTAAGCGCGGCCGAAGGTTATCCGCCGCAAGTGATGGATTTAAGCTTTGTTAATCAAGCGTTAGTTCTTTAGTATTTGGCAAAAAATTAGGGTAAACTTACTAATAAAATTTATCCTGTTCCAGATGAGATTGATTTAAAAATTGCCAGACTCAAATTAAAATCTTTAGGCATAATGATTGATAATTTATCAGCCAAGCAAATTAAGTATTTGTCTAGTTGGCAGTCGGGGATTTAAATAGGAAAATTAGATTTATGAAAATTTTAGTCACAGGTGGCGCGGGGTTTATGGGCTCGGCTTTTATTCGTTATGTTTTAAAGTCGCGACCGGACGATTTAATAGTTAATTTGGATAAATTAACTTATGCTGGTAATTTGGATAATTTAAAAGAAGTGGCTGATAACCCGCGTTACCAATTTATCAAAGGAGATATTGCTGATGAGAAAATAGTCAATCAGTTAGTCGCTGATCAGGTAGATGTGATAGTAAATTATGCGGCGGAAACCCACGTGGATCGTTCGATTTTGGGTCCGCGTGATTTTATTGTGACCGATGTTTTAGGAACCTTTACTTTGTTAGAAGCAGCGCGTCAGTATAAAATCGCCCGTTATATTCAAATATCTACTGATGAAGTTTTTGGCTCAACCGCCACTAGGTTTGTGGAAGAAAGTAAATTTGATCCTTCTAGCCCTTATTCTGCTTCTAAAGCCGGAGCTGATTTACTTTGTCACGCTTATGCTAAAACTTATCAGTTGCCAGTAGTAGTAACCCATAGTTGTAATAATTATGGTCCTTATCAATATCCAGAAAAATTAATTTCCCTGGCTATTACTAATTTATTGGAAGAAAAAAAAGTGCCGATTTATGGCGATGGTCTGCAAGTGCGGGAGTGGCTTTATGTAGATGATCATGCCCGGGCGATTGATTTATTAGTGCATCAAGATGAGGTGGATATGGTTTATAACATTGGCACAGGTGATGAATTGTCTAATATTCAGTTGATAGAGATGATTTTAAAATTATTAAATAAGGATAAAAATTGTTTGGAATTTGTAAAAGATCGACCAGCGCACGACCGGCGCTATGCTTTAGATTCCAGTCGCATAAAAGAATTTGGTTTTTGTCCGCAAGTAAATTTAGGAGAGGGTTTAGCAGAGACGGCAATGTGGTACAAGGAAAATAAATCGTGGTGGGAGAAAATAAAATCAAGGGAATATTTGGAATATTATAAAAAACAATATTAATAGTAATGTTATTTTATTGATTATAATAAAAAAGATTTCCCCGCAGCTTGCCGCGGGGTCTATAGGGACGGAGTCT
>CAZGYI010000013.1:0-17263 GCA_964530635.1 uncultured Gammaproteobacteria bacterium
AAGCTTTTAAAATTAAAAATATCAGGACACTACTTTTGCCAGTTCCGTCTAGTGAATATCAAACTAAAGCCAGGCGGCCTAAAAATGCTGTCTTAATTAATACTAAATTTCCCCTTTTGCGTTCTTGGCCAGAGGCCTTGCGTGATTATCTAACTTAAACTAAGATATATAGCTTATGCCAAGAAGCCCAGAAAACTTTATTGCCGAAAAGTACGCCGACCTTGCCGGTTCCAAGCCAGTGGAGCGGGCGCCAAGGCGAAAAAGGCCCTGCCAGCAAAGAGGGGCGAGTGGAAGCGTATTTGGACAGACTGCAAGATATTGCCAACGACGAAAGTGGCTTTGAACATTTAAAGTACAAGATTTTAGACCACTATGTTACCAAATATAAGGACATCCCAGAAAGCTATTGGCAAACACAAGAGGCGGAAATGCGCCGGCGGGGCGAGACAGGCGACTGGGCTGGGGCCAGTAAAGAACAACAAGAAGAAGTCAAACAAAAAAACGCGGCCACGGTATTAGCTGATCAGCGCGCCAGTTTGGAGGAATGGATTGACTACTTTGTTTCGCCTGATTCCAAACATATTCCCAAAGCCCTTAAATATTGGGTCTTTAGAAATATCTTAAATCTTTCTGATTTGGTCAAGAAAAAACAGGGTGACAGGGAATACATAGAATTTCCTAAACGATCGCGCGGCACAGTTAAACCTTTTCCCGACTTAAACCATGAAGCCTTGTCTTACATAGTAGATGCCGTAGACAAAAAACTCAAAGGTGAAAATATAGAATTTGAATATGATATTCAGCCAGAAGAGCGTGAGGCATTGCAAAAAGCCCTTCAAAAAGAAGACTTTGCCAAGCTTTATGCCTGGGCCAATGAGTTGATGCAGCCGATTCCAGAGCATCTTCTGCCAGTAACTAAAGGTGAGTGGATAAAGTATGAGCAAAGCTCTGATCCTAAAACATTAGACGCCACGGCTCAAGCTTTAGTTAAAACCATCAGAGGTCGCGGCACTGGCTGGTGTACTGCCGGTTTAAACACTGCTAAAACTCATCTTTCAGGTGGGGATTTTTACGTATATTATTCACTGGACGATAAACAAGAGCCCACTATGCCCCGACTAGCTATTCGCCTGAAGGGCCATGATAAAATAGCCGAAGACCCCAGAGGTGTTGCTTACAAACAAAACCTTGATCCGTATATGGGCACGGTCTTGGAGGAAAAGCTTAAGGAATTCGGCCCGGTAGGCGATGCTTACAAGAAAAAATCAGCTGATATGAGGTATTTGACTGATTTAGAGAATAAAATTAAACAAAACCAACTCCTTACCAAAAACGACCTAGTTTTCCTTTATGAACTGGATTCAACTATAGAAGGTTTTGGCTATCAGCGCGATCCCAGAATTAAAGAGTTGCGCGAGACAAGAAATCCCGACCAGGATATGCCCGTAGTGTTTGACTGCGCTCCCAACCAAATCGCCCATAGTGCCAAAGACATCACCCCGCAAACCAAAGCCTACGTTGGCCCGTTGGAGAAAGGTATTTTTAACATCTTACCCGACACAGTAGAGCACATCTATACCTCGTTCCCAGAAAGCAGAATCAGAATAGAAAGAGATTTTGAGGTTAAACCCATAACTTATGAAGAATTTAAAAAGCAAAAGGAACAATACAACGCTACAGTCATGGACGAATCACTAAAGATCAAAATTTCTGATCACGCTCAATATATGTTTAGGTATAAGGATTTTGCCACACTTAAAAACACCGAGCAGTTTGATTTGGTGCACCTCAAGGTAAGCGATTTGGGATTTCCCCACGGTGCAACTACTGAAGAAATCTATCAAAAAGCTAAAGAATTAGGCCTGGAGTTATGCCCAGCAGAAGTTGGGCCTAATTTACGGCTAAAATACACCAATCAACCCTTAAATGAATGGTTAAGGATTGCTATGAAGCAGCTTCCTGGCCGCGGCGGCGGCCTGCGCGTGTTCAGCGTGAATCGGGACTACGACGGTGGTTTGTGGCTCGACTACGATTGGGCGCAGCCAGGCCGTCAGTGGGCTCCAGATGATGAGTTTGTCTTTCGTTCTCGCAAGTTTAAAACTTAAATATTTAGTATCTTAGGATTTAAATACTTAATCACTTTGATACTTTTAAAAAAATCGATATACTATTATTGGATTGGTTATGTCGGACGGCTATGGCCCTGAAGGAATCCACCTTTAGGGCGGGATCCTACAGGGCGAGCTTTCCGAGACCTTTCTGGCGAGTGTGTATTCAGAACGCCAGTGGTTACGGCTTCTGGCGGCGCAGTGCGCACTTTGTCTTAAAAAGGAAAAAACTTGGTGTAGCGTGCTTGAGGAGTTATGCTCCCAAATAAAATACAGTCCAACCTCTTTTTGCTTCAGGTAAAATTAGGCGGACAGTGACCTAGATGGCATGCTATACATTCCTGACCGCAACGGCAATCCGAACGTGTTCAATGTGAATCGGAACGACAATGGTTTATGGCTCAACAACAATTAGACGAATCCAGACAATCAGTGGAATCCTGACAATGAGTTTGTCTTTCGTTTTCGCCAGAGTTTTCTTTCCGCGAGTGACATATATGATATTAGCGACAATAAGGTATTTTTAATTTAAAAAACGAATTGAAAATAATTTGAAATAAATTTGGCGTGGGGTATACTATTTATAGCTATGAAAGGAGTCATTTTAGCCGGTGGCACAGGTTCGCGCCTGATGCCTATAACCCGCGTAACTAATAAGCACTTGTTGCCGATTTATAACAAGCCGATGATTTATTATCCGCTGCAAACTTTGGTTCAAGCCGGAATTAAGGATATTTTAATTGTGTCAGGACCTGAACATGCTGGACATTTTTTGCAGTTATTAGGGTCGGGTAAAGAGTTTGGTGTAAAGTTTTCCTATGAAATGCAAGAAGAGCCAGGTGGTATTGCCCAAGCCTTGGGGTTGGCTGAAGATTTTGCCGATAATGGTTCGGTGGCCGCAATTTTGGGCGATAATATTTTTGCGGACGATGTTTTTTTAAACATTAAAGAATTTGCCCAAAAACCAGATGGAGCCTGGATATTTTTAAAACAAGCGCCAGACCCCGAGCGTTTTGGCGTGGCTGAAACCCGGGGTGATAAAATTATTAAAATTACGGAAAAACCCAAAAAACCAGCTAGTAATTTAATAGTAACTGGTTTATATCTTTATGATAGGGAAGTTTTTTCTATTATTAAAAGTCTCAAACCGTCAGCTAGGGGAGAATTAGAAATTACTGATGTGAATAATGCTTATATAGAGCATGATAAAATGAGATTTTCAGAGCTTAAAGGAGAGTGGACTGACGCGGGAACTTTTGACTCGTTGTTTAAAGCTAATCAGTTGATTGCTCGTCAGTTAGATCACCAGCTTTAGTTAGCGCTAGTCTAAATAAACCATCTGCTGTTTTAATGGTGACTACCAAACCTAAAGGATCCAGAAAAAAATCTTGGATAGGTTTTGGTTGTTGAGAAATTTGCCATTTTTGCTGCTGGTCCCTAGAATCCAATTCCAGCGCTTGTAATTCGTTGCCTATAGCCAATAGAATATAATTTTCATTAAACCAGCGTGCCGCTGTAATGGGGGTGCTGATGCGATTTATTAAATTAAGTTTGTTTTGTTTTAAATCATAAGACCAGAGTTCAAAATTGTTATATAATAGCAATTTTGTTCCGTCGGCAGACCAGTCAATATTGACTACATCAGGTAAAGTTGGAACAGGCTCAGTACGATCAAAAGGAGAATTTAATAGGTAGAGATTGTGCCTGGTAGCATCTAATAAAGGCAGCCAATCCTTATTAGGTTTAAGAAATTTAAAATCAGTGGAGATAGCTATCGGTAAGTTGGGAGTTAACTCTTGCAGGTTTTTAGGATTAAGTATTTTTAATCCAATGCCACCTTTGCCTCCTTTAACTAAAGCGTAAATTAAACCGTCAAAGTGTTTAAAATCCACAATAGGTGCGCGCCATAATAGTTTAGCTACTCCGGAAGTTAAAGATAATTCATACAGTTCGGTACCAGTACTAAGATACAAAATATTATCATTAGCGCTTGACCAGCGCATTAGTAAAGGTTTGATTTGGTTAGGTGGCTCAACTAGTTTTTTAGTGTTATTGGTAAGATTGATAATCTGCCAAGGTTGGGTAGAGGCTGATGAATTGATTAATAGATTTCTGTTAGTTTTTGACCACTCAATATATTTAATTATTTTGGAGGCATCTCGGTTGATTAAAGCTGAATTTCCGGAAGTTAAATTTAAAAGCCATAAACCAGAACTTAATCCTGATTCTTTAAAATACAGCAAATTTACACCATTAGGTGATAGTAAGGTATTGATATTATTAGTGTCAGTAAGTTTATTGCCAAGTTGTGACCATGGCCACAATTTAATCTTACCAGTAAAAGTAACTAAGCCGCCTTTGACTATTAATTTTTTTTGCCAAGTTTGAAATTCTGGCAAGGTTATAGTTAGGTTATAGGTATCTGGTGATAATCTCCGTAAAATCGTCGGCGTAGTATTTTTTTGTGTTTGGCCGTTGAGAATAATAGTGGCGTTAGCAGGTTTTGATTTAATATCTAACGCGCCAGTTTTTTCAATTTTTTGCTTATATTGGTTATATTCATATCCTTGGGTGTAAAGGATAAGCCACGCGCTGCTTAAAACAAACGAAGTTATAAAAAGTATATATATTATTCGGCGATATTTAAGCGACATGGTTTGATTTTATAGATTAAAAGGGTTAAGCTGTAGTTATCGGTTGCTATTAACTTATTCTTAATTTATTGTAACATGAGTTCTTTGGTGATAGAAGGAGCTAAGGCTTTGCATGGCGTTATTGAGGTGCCAGGAGCAAAAAACGCCGTTACTCCAATTTTGGCAGCTTGTTTACTGACCAGCGAGGAGTGCATTATTCATAATGTGCCAGCTATTAGCGATGTTAATAAGATGTTGGAATTATTAGAGGCGGTGGGTGCTCGTGTTAGTTATCAGGATAAAACAGTTTCGATTAAGGCTGAGAATATTAATTTAAGTAAGCTGCCAGCCAGGGAGGTAAGGGGTATGCGTTCTTCAGTTTTATTATTTGGTCCATTGCTGGCTAGAATCCATTCGGTTACCTTGCCTGAGCCTGGCGGTTGTATTATTGGTAATCGTTCTTTAGATACGCATTTATACGGTTTACAGCAGTTGGGTACCGAAGTTAAGGTAAATAATGAAAGTTATACTTTAAAAACTGATCAATTAATCGGCACTAAAATTATTTTACCGGAGTTTTCAGTAACCGCTACGGAAAATGTAGTAATGGCAGCGGTCTTGGCAACTGGTACCACTGTTATTGAGTTGGCTGCTGCTGAACCGCATGTGCAAGATTTATGTAATTTCTTGGTGGTTTTGGGAGCAAAAATTAAAGGTATTGGTACGCATACTTTGACTATTGAAGGAGTTAAAAATTTGCACGGGGCTGAGTATGCCGTTATTCCTGACCCAATAGAGGCAGGAACCTGGGCAGTGTTGGCAGCGGTGACTCGCGGTGAGATAACTATTAAACCGATACGTCCCGAGCATTTAGATTTTGTTTTGATGAAATTAAAGTCGATTGGCGTTGATTGGCGCCTTGATAATAACGCCTTAACTGTACGCGCTTCTCGCCAATTAAAACCCTTTCGTTTGCAAGCTTTGCCTTATCCAGGATTTCCTACAGATCTGCAGGCGCCTTTTTCTATTTTAGCTACTCAAGCCAACGGCACCTCCTTAATTCATGACCCTATGTATGAAGGGAGGCTAAATCATATTTCTGAATTAATAAAAATGGGAGCCAATGCTTTAATTGCTGATCCGCATCGAGTAGTGGTTACTGGTCCTACGCCACTTTATGGCCGTGATATTCGCTCTTATGATTTACGTTCCGGCGCTACTATGTTGATTGCCGCCTTAATGGCGCAGGGGGTAAGCACCATTGCTGAAACTGAGGTGGTGGATCGAGGTTATGAACAAATTGAACAGCGCCTTAAAGCAATTGGAGCAGCTATTTTCCGTCAATCATAAATTAATCAACATTTTTGACGATAGATAAAGAGGCATGATAAAATTTTTGTAGTAAAATGAATATTAATCCTCAAGATCTTAATACAACAAATACTCCGTTGAAAAAGCCAAAGTTATCGGCTCTGACAGTTATTTTCATTCTGGTCGCTTTTTTAACTGGTTGGTATTTAGGACAATATCAAAAGGGCAGTGGAACAAATATCGGCACGCTGGTTAATATTAACAGAGAAAAGCCGGCCTACGTAAGTAAAGATGTAGATTTTGCTTTGTTTTGGAAAGTCTGGGATTATGTGCGCGCTAATTATTTAGAGCAGCCAGTATCTGAAACAAAATTATTTTATGGTAGTCTGCAGGGAATTTTGGCGTCATTAGAAGATCCTTATTCGTTGTTTATGGATCCGGAGATAGCAGAAAAATTTAACCAAGAATTATCCGGAAGTTTTGAGGGGATCGGCGCGGAAATCGGTATTAAAAATGATCGTTTAGTAATTATAGCGCCTTTGCCTGAAACACCTGCGGAACGAGCTGGTTTAAGGCCGGGTGATCGGATTATTTCTATTAATGATTTAGATACCACTGGTATTGCTTTAGATTATGCAGTCAGCTTGATTAAGGGCCCTAAAAGTACCAAAGTCGTTTTAAAGATATTAACAGAAGGCGACAGCGCTCCGCGTGAAGTGGAAATAATCCGTGATAAAATAAGAATAGAGGCAATTAGGTCAGAGCTAAAAACAATACCCGGTACTGATAAACAAGTTGGTTACATTAGATTAATTCATTTTGCTCGGGAGGCCAACGAATCGTTTATTAAAGCGTGGCAAAATCTTTCCACCCGCGGCGCTCGAGGATTAATTTTAGATTTACGCAATAATCCGGGCGGCTATTTGGATCAAGCTGTGGAAATTGCTAGCCACTGGATTAAAGACGGGGTAGTGGTCAAGGAGCAGTTTGTGCCCCCGCAATTTAAAGAATATCAATCTACTGGCGTTGGCGATTTGCAAGGCATAGCAACTATTGTTTTGATTAATCAGGGTTCGGCTTCGGCTTCGGAAATTGTCGCTGGCGCTTTGCAAGATTATCAGGAAGCCATTTTGGTGGGTGAGAAAACTTTTGGTAAGGGTTCAGTGCAAGATTATCAGACCTTTTCCGATGGCTCTTCATTAAAATTGACTATAGCTAAATGGTTTACCCCTAAAAGTCGACAGATTGATAAAACCGGTATCACGCCAGATATTGAGGTTACTTTAACTAAAGACGATTATAATAATGATAAAGACCCACAATTAGAAAAAGCTTTAGAACTTTTAAGGTGATATGAAAGAAAGATGGCAAATAATTTTAACAGGTCGGGTTCAAGGTATTGGTCTACGCTATCTTACTAAAGTTAAAGCCTCACAAGGCGATTTAAGTGGTTGGGTAGGTAATACTCAAGATGGCGAAGTATTGATTGAAGCAGAAGGAGATAAGGAGGATTTAGAAAAATTCGTTGACTGGCTTAAACAAAGTCCGGGTTGGTCTAAGGTTGCAGCTTGTCAGATTAAAAAAATTAATTTAAAGAATGATCAAGGTTTTATAGTAAGATTTGATTTATGATTAAGGTAGTTTTTTTAAAAAAAGTTGCTAACCTGGCCGAAATAGGTGAAGTAAAAACAGTTAGCGATGGTTATGCTCTTAATTATTTAGTACCCCAAGGTTTGGCTGAAATAACCACGCCAGCCAAATTAAAATATTTAGAGCAGTATAAATCTAAACTTATTAAAAACCAGTATCAGTTAGAAAATAAATGGCAGCACTCGCTGGACCTTGTTAAGAATCAGGTGGTGAAAATAACTGCCAAAGCCTCAGTAGGCGGTAAATTATATGCTAGTTTGACTCCCGAAGAGATTGTTCAAGCAGTAAATCAAAAATTAAATCTTGAATTAGAGGCTAGTCAGTTGGTTATCCCTGGTCATATCAAAACCTTGGGAGAACATATGATTCAGGTAGTATTTAACCGCAATTATCAAACTTCTTTTATTCTTAAAGTGTTAGCTAAAGACCATGACTAAAACTAAATATATTTTTATTTCGGGTGGCGTTTGTTCAGGTTTAGGCAAAGGGATTGCTGCCGCTTCCATCGGCGCCGTTTTAAAAACTGCCGGCTTTAAGGTTTTTAGTCTTAAATTTGACCCTTATTTAAATGTTGACCCTGGCACCATGAATCCTTATCAACACGGAGAGGTTTTTGTTTTAGACGACGGCACTGAAACAGATTTGGATTTAGGTCATTATGAAAGATTTTTAGATGAGAATTTAAATCGTTTAAGCAATCTTACTACCGGGCAAATTTACGACCAGCTGTTAGCTCAAGAAAGAAAAGGAGAATTTTTAGGTAAAACTATTCAGATTATTCCTCACATTACCAATGTGATTAAAAATTATATTTTTCAAGCTGCTAAAGTTAGTAAAGCTGATTTTTTAATTATGGAAATCGGCGGAACAGTTGGAGACATTGAGGGGGAGCCGTATTTGGAAGCAGCTAGACAATTGCATCAAGAACAGGGCGATGATAAAGTATTGTTTGTTCATGTTTCTCTTTTGCCATATTTAAAAATTTCCAAAGAGCTAAAAACCAAGCCAACTCAAGCCTCGGTACGTGAATTACGCAGAGTGGGTATTCAGCCAGATCTTATTTTATGCCGTACTGATTTTCCTATCAAGAAAGATTTATTGGAAAAAATAGCTTTGTTTTGTGATGTGCCTACTGAAGCTGTAATTCCCGCCATGACCATTAAGAGTATTTATGAGGTGCCCATTAATTTTGAAAAATATAAAATTTCTCAAATAATTTTTAGAAAATTCGGAATTAAGGATAAAATCCCCAATTTAACTAAGTGGAAAAAATTAAATGAAAGAGTAAAAAATGGTAAGGGGCAGATAATTATTGCCATGGTGGGTAAGTATACTGAACATGGCGACGCTTATCTCAGTATTTTGGAAGCTTTAAGATCTGCTGTTTACTTTCATAATACCAAATTAATAGTTGAGTGGATTGACGCGGAAAAATTAGAAAAGAAAGATCAAAAAGAATGGAGAAGACTTAGACAGATGCATGGTTTAGTAATTCCCGGAGGATTTGGTATCAGGGGTACTGAAGGCAAGATTTTAGCAGCTCAGTATGCCCGGGAAGAGCAAAAACCATATTTAGGACTTTGTTTGGGTATGCAAATTGCCACTATTGAATTTGCCAGGAATGTAGCTGGTTTAGCAGATGCTACTAGCGCAGAATTTGATTCCAAGGCTAAAAATCAGGTGATTCATATTATGCCTGATCAGGAAAAAAAGCTGTTATCGCGCGATTATGGCGCCACTATGCGTTTAGGCGCTTGGGATTGTAATTTAATCAAAGATGCCAAAGCTTATCAGGCTTATGGCGAGAGTAAAATATCTGAGCGCCATCGTCATCGCTATGAATTTAATAATGTTTATCGGGATAAATTAGAAAAAGCTGGCTTGGTAGTATCTGGCACTTCGCCCGATGGTAAGTTAGTGGAAATAATAGAGCTTAAAGATCACCCTTGGTTTGTGGGCGTGCAGTTCCATCCAGAATTTAAATCTCGGCCTCTGCGCCCGCATCCGTTATTCCGCGATTTTATTAAAGCCGCTCGGGATAATATAAAGAAGTAGTTTTAGAAAACAGACAAAAACCATTATCCAAGAAGTGTGTGTATGGCTTTAGGCGGAAAAACGCCGAGCCAATACCTTGATGAAAAGCTTAAAAATCACATTTCAAGCCAAGCCTTAATTTCGCCTGTAAAAAGTGTTCAAGAGGTGCGTTAGATATTACACACAACAAGCTGCGCGTCCTTTGGGAGCGCGTTGAGTGGGCCTTTGGCTGCTTGCGTTCTCGTACTGAAGTTTCGGGGATTTAGGGCTCATCTTTATGAGGATGAGCCCTGTTTTTATAAGTTTAAATACTTAAGCCAGCCATTGACTTTTTATTTGCCAGGAGTAAGATGGAAGCAAATAAATACCAAAAATGAATATTAAAATATTAAAAGGAGACTCAGATGAAAATTTTTTGTTTTAAATGGAGCAAACCAAGTCCGGTTTATCAATCGGGAGATTTCGTTGCGGTAATTGTTTCAGCAGAAACTGGCCTAAAAGCTGATAAAATTTTTTCCAGTCTTAATCTTTATGATCCAAAATTATGTTCAAATTTTACTTTGGAGGAAATTAATTTAGCAGTCGGCGACGCAGTGGTAATACAAGATAGTTCAGTAGTTTATTATCCGCCACGTAAATCTGTCAGATTGGTCGATGATGCACTTTGGGAATGTCTAAATTGTCATTCAGTGAACGACCTCAAATTGACTAAATGTCGATATTGTCAGGGATCTAAACCAGAATGCTAAAAAAAAATTATTTTTTGAAATGTCACCGTACTGTAATTGATTTGCAGTACGGTTCTTTTATAACTAAAAACCATTACTTTAAGAGTAATAGTTTTTTAAGATCGTGTTATTTTTCCGCTACCACGGAAACTACTTTAGCCAACTTTAATTTACCATTGTAAGATTTTTTCCATTTACGGTGAAATTTAATAATGCCAGGAATAGTGGCAAACAAAGTGTCATCACCGCCTTTTTTTACACCCTCACCTGGAAAAAATTTAGTGCCGCGTTGCCTGACAATCACCATGCCGGCTTTGATTGGCTGGCCGGCAAACATTTTCACACCTAAACGTTTAGATTGTGATTCGCGGCCCAAACTAGTAGAACCGCCTGCTTTTGTATGTGCCATAAATGAATAGTAAGAGTTAAGAGATAGAGTAAGAGTTAATTAACGAGATTAGCATAGCTTAAAATTTTTGACTGGTCAAGGGTTATGTTGGTTTGTATGGTTTCGCTCTTTTGCGTATTATAATTATATGAAGGTGAGATTAATTTTGTTATTAGTTTTATTGTTAATAGTCATTTTAGGGGGCGGGTATTTTTTTTGGCAACAACATGCGCCAACAATAAAGACAAATCTAGTTATAACTAACAAATCAGTAGCTAATGTTAATTTGTTAGCTAATAAATCGTCGGTCGATAATAATCAACCAGTTAATAATACTATAGTCAAAACCGAACCGGCGGTTAAACCAGATCCTGGTCATGCCATTAAAATATTAAATATTCCCTTTGCGCCACAAGCGCCATTTGCTAATTGGGATTTACCTTATCAGGAGGCTTGCGAGGAAGCCAGTATGGTGATGGTTGGCGAATATTTTAAGGGTAATAAAATTCCCAGATTAGAAGCCACATACGCAGATCAAGAAATATTAAAGTTGGTAGAGTGGCAAAAACAAAATCGCGGATTTTATGAAGATACTACAGCCGAAGAAGTGGTAAGTATTTTAAAAGATTATTATCAATTAGTAAGCAAAGTAGTGCCTTATAATTCAGAAATAATTAAGCAGGAAATTTTAGCGGGCCACCCAGTAATTTTACCAGTTGCCGGTAGATTACTAGACAATCCTTATTTTCGCCGTCCTGGACCTTTGTATCATATGTTAGTAGTAAAGGGTTTTGAGGGTGAAGAGTTTATAACTAATGATCCAGGAACTAAGCGAGGAGAAAATTTTCGCTATCATTATTCTGTTTTTGATAAAGCAGTTCATGACTGGAACGGGGGAGAGGTGGAAAAAGGCGAGCAGATAATGATAGTGGTTTGGGGTTTAGAAAATTTATAATCTTGACCAGTCATTTAGTTTGTAATATCATTAATATGATATTTCATACATTTCATACTTATACTTATGTCTAAAATTAAATTTCAAAATAAGTTTTTAAATGTTGCCTGTTTAGGAACCACCAGGATCGGGGATAGGGGGCAGGTGGTGATTCCAGCGGAAGTCAGGCGGGCTCTTAAATTAAAAGCAGGTGATAAATTATTTGTTTTTGTAGTTCATGGTAAGGTTTTGTCTATGATTAAAACTAATGCGCTAGATAAATTTTTATCACAATTTTCTAAAAAGATGTTAATTTCAAGGAAGAAAGGTAAATAATTATGTGGAAAATTTTAAAATTAAAAAAAGTTTGGATACCGCTAGTAATTATTATTTTAATTGTAGGTGGAATAATGTATTCGCGGGCACAGAAAAACAAGCCACAATATAAGACAGAAGCCGTGCAAGAGCGGAATTTAAAACAAACGGTATCGGTTACTGGTACGGTGGAGGCGGCAGAAGCTGTGGATTTGAATTTTAAGGTTACTGGTAGAATTTCTTCGCTGCCGGTTAAAGTAGGAAATAGGGTTAAACCAGGGGATAATTTAGCTAGTTTAGAAGCGAGTGATGCTCAAGCAGCTGTTTTATCAGCTCAAGCGCAGGTTCAGCAGTATGAAGCAGTTTTAGCAAAACTTGAGGCTGGTTCTTCACCTGAAGATATCGAGGTATATAAAGCAGTAGTTGCTGCGGCTGAGATTACTCTGGCTAATACTAAACAGTCGCTAGATAATACTAAAACTTCACAAACTCAAACGGTAGCTAATGCTTGGGCCCAATTAATGGGCTTACCAACTATTGCCGTGCCTGATAAAGGTAATACTTCAACTATTGCCATTACAGCATCAGGAACATATTTTGGCAAAGAAGCTGGTGTTTATATTATCCGTTTGGATAATCCTGTGAATTTAACATATTCTGTTTATGGTCTAGAAACTACCTATGGAGACGAAGGAAGTCGTTTTACACCTACACTATTAGGAACCAGAGGTTTAAAAATTCAATTTAGTTCATCTGGTACTTTTATGCCAAGAGATACTTGGACAATAGAAATTCCCAATACCTCTAGTTCTAGTTATGCTGCTTATAATGCAGCTTATCAAACAGCTTTAACTACTCAAAAACAGCAAGTAGAGGCAGCTGAAGCTACAGTTCGTTCAGCTGAGCAGTCATTAGTCAAAGCGCAGGCTGATTTGGCTTTAATACAAGCACCTGCTAGATCTTATGATATTGCTTCAGCTCAAGCCCAACTAAATTCAGCCCAAGCTTCATTATTAAAAGCCCAAGCAGATTTAGCTGACCGTACTATTAAGGCTTCGGTAGCTGGTACTATTACTAAGGTTAATTATCAAGTAGGAGAAACTACCTCACTAACTAATCCGGTGATTGTTTTATTAGCAGATGGTGATTATGAAATAAAAGTTAAAGTACCAGAGTCAGATATTATTAAATTAACTATTGGGCAGGCTACTGATATTACCTTAGACGCTTTGGGGTCGCAGGAGCATTTTACTGGTCATATTTCTTTTATTGATCCAGCTGAAACACCTGTTTTAGATGTTATTTATTATGAAATGACTATTATTTTTGATAATCAAGACGAACGTATTAAGCCAGGTATGACAGCTAATATCGATGTCTTAACTGGTAGCAGGGATAATGTGCTGGTAATTCCCTTGCGGGCAGTTAAATATACAGAAGACGGTCAAACTTATGTAGAGATTTTAGATAAAGGTCAAGTTAAACAACTTGATGTGATTATTGGCTTAAAAGGCGATAGTGGTTTAGTGGAAATAAAGTCTGGCTTGCAAGCGGGGCAGCAGGTTATTACTTTTAAATCTAATGGTAATAAATAGCGTGAGTGAGTTAATTAAAGTTCAAAACTTATTTAAAGAATATACCAACGACGAAGTGGTAACTCCGGTATTGTATGATTTGAATTTTACTATTAAATCAGGTGGATTTATTTCTATTATGGGTCCTTCTGGTTCTGGTAAATCTACTTTAATGCATATTTTAGGTTTTTTAGATAAGTTAACTAAAGGTCAATATTTTTTTAAAGGAAAAGACGTTAGCACTTTATCAGAAGATGAATTGGCTGGTTTGCGGTTATCTCAAGTTGGTTTTGTTTTTCAACAATTTAATTTGCTGCCCAAAACAACTGTTTTGGGCAATGTTAAGTTACCTTTACTTTATTTAGATATTTCCGATAGCGATAGGATTATTAGGGCCAAAAAAGCTATTCAATCTGTTGGTTTGGAGCACCGTGAAACATATTTATCCAATCAATTATCAGGCGGAGAAAAGCAACGTGTAGCTATAGCTCGCGCTTTGGTGAATAATCCGGAATTAATTTTTGCTGATGAGCCAACTGGTAATTTAGATTCCAAATCGGGCGAGCAGATTATGCGGATTTTATATAATCTTAATACTAAGGACGGACATACTATAATTTTAGTAACTCATGAAACTTATACAGCTGAGCATGCTCAGCGTATTTTGCGCCTTAAAGATGGACGTTTGATAGGCGATGAAGTGGTGACTGAAGAAGTGAGGCGGAGAGTTTTAAAAAATGATTTAAAGTAAGTTATGGAAGTCAGGAGCATATTGAAATTAGCGGTTAATAACTTGCGCCAGTCTCGCTTGCGTTCGTTTTTAACTATGCTCGGATTAATTATTGGTATTGGCTCGGTGGTACTTATTATTTCTGTGGGGGCGGGAGCACAGTCTTTAATTTTATCGCAAGTTAATAAATTAGGCAGCGATTTGGTTGGCGTGTTGCCTGGGGCGGCTGACGAAACTGGCCCGCCAGCAGCAGTTTTCGGTATTCAGGTTAAGACTTTAATCAACGATGATGCGAAGGCTTTGATGACTGATAGTCGCACTGAACATATTGTAGCAGCCTCAGGTTATGTCCGAGGTTTGGAAGATATTATTTATCAAAATAGAAAAGTGGACGGCGGGGTTTATTTAGGAGTATCTGCTAATTTTCAGCAAATAGAAAATTTTGTCATAGCCGCAGGCCGGTTTTTTACTAGTGAAGAAGAAAATTCTTTGTCTAGGGTAGTGGTATTAGGCAGTGAGGCTTCAGAAGAATTATTTCAAGGAGATAACCCCCTAGGCCAGAATATTAAAATTGGCAGGCAGGCTTTTAGAGTGATTGGTGTTTTTGAACCAAAAGGAACAGTGGCTTTTACCAATCAAGATAATCAGGTTTTTGTACCACTGACTACTGCTCAAAGAATAATGTTAGGCTGGCGTCATTTATCGCTAGTGCGAGCCAGAGTAGATAGTGAAGATAATGTTCCCGAGACTATTCAAGGTATTAAAGAGGTGTTACGTGAGCGGCATAATATAGACCCAGGACAGGATGATGATTTTAATGTACGGTCGGCAGCGCAAGCTTTGGATATTTTAAAAAGTATTACTGATGGTTTTAGTTTTTTCTTAGCTGCTATTGCCGCTATCTCTTTATTAGTCGGCGGTATTGGAATTATGAATATTATGTTAGTAGCGGTGACAGAAAGAATTAGAGAAATAGGTTTACGTAAAGCAGTTGGCGCTACTCCCCGAAATATTCGCAATCAATTTTTAATAGAAACTTTAGTCATTACCGCCACGGCTTCAGTCATAGGTATTTTAGGAGGTATTTTATTATCAGGCGTTATTACTTTAATAGCTCGTGGTTTAGAATATGACTGGGCTTTTGTAGTGTCGTTGGGTTCTATTATCCTAGCTGCGTCCGTGGGCGTTATTATTGGGTTGATTTTTGGTTATTACCCCGCTCGCCGTGCTGCTAGATTAGATCCAATTGAAGCTTTAAGGCATGAGTAATTTTATGAAACTAGCTGATTATATTAAAGCAGCTTTCAGACAGTTTAGGCGCAATTTATTACGTTCTATGTTAACCGGTTTAGGAATTGTGATTGGTATAGCCGCTGTCATCATTGTAATTTCTGCAGGTCAGGGCATGAAGGGTTTTATTTTAGCGCAATTTAATCAGTTTGGTACAAATATTTTACAAACCGAAACCAGAATTCCTTCTACTGGTAACATAGAGAGTGGTGAGAGTGCTCTGGCCCAGGCTACGGGTACTGTGATCACTACTTTAACGCTGGATGATATGATGGCTATTAGAAAAATTCCTAACATTCGCATTAATTACGCTGGACAATTTGCCCAGGATGTGGCGGTGGCGCCAAATGGCAATAAAAAAACTATAAATATTTTTGCCACCTCGGCTACTATGCTAGAAATTGATACTGGGAAATTAGCCAAAGGCAGATTTTATACTGAAGATGAAGACGCCAACTTGGCCAGGATGGTAGTTTTGGGAAGTAATATAGCTCGGGATTTGTTTGACGATGTTGATCCTTTGGGGAAAAAAATAAAAATTAAGCAACGCAATTTTGAAGTGATTGGAGTGTTTGAGTCACGGGGTTTTATTTTTATGGATTACGACTCTTTTGTTTATATGCCGATAAAGACATTACAGAAGCAGATTCTAGGCGTTGATTATATAAATTTTATTTTAAGTCAATATGAAGATAAAGATAAATTAGCAGAAACTAAGGCTGATGTAGAGGCTTTAATAAGGGAACGTCATAATATTGATCCCTCTGATCCTGATAAAGATGATTTTATAGTCTCAACCAGCGAGGATATAGAAGATATTTTAGATGTAGTTTTGGGTGGTTTTACTCTTTTGTTAATTGCTTTGGCGGTAATTTCTTTAATCGTTGGCGGTGTGGGTATTATGAATATAATGTTTGTGTCTGTATTAGAGCGTACCTTTGAAATTGGTTTACGCAAAGCATTAGGCGCTAGGCGTCAGCAAATTTTAAGACAATTTTTAACTGAAGCCGTAATTATTACAGGCTTGGGGGGTATTTCTGGAATTATTATCGGTGTGGCAGTTTCCTTTTTAATTTCTTGGGGAGCAGCTACCCAAGGGTTTACCTGGCCTTTTGTTGTGCCTCTATGGGGAATTATATTGGCTGTTGGTTTTTCAACTATCTGTGGTCTGGTTTTTGGCCTTTATCCGGCCCGTCGCGCTGCTAACCTAGATCCGATTGAAGCCCTTCGTTATGAGTAAAGTTAATTGATTAGATTTATTGTTTGGTTTTTCACTTTGGAACGGGTGGACTAGACAATCGGATGGCTAATTTAGATTAAATTAAGGCGTTGTGTTATAAATAGTTAAATAAAAAAGAGATAAATTTATATTTACTTCATTTATCTAATACTTACTAGTCATAGTTAATGCTGTTGTATGGCGTGATAGCCACTTCATTAGAAGCAATACTAACTTCTTCATAAGATAGGAATATATATATAGACCATCCCAAGTGGGATGCGAGGCTATTTAGATTGACCAACGAAGATTGTTTATTATTTAGTACGTTTGTAATTCAAAATGGGTA